>NZ_CACSIH010000120.1:0-26196 GCF_902705805.1 Alteromonas alvinellae
GCACTACTACCGCGGAGCGGTTTAGTCCTTAGACAAGTAGCGGACACCGAGCTTTGTTTATTGGCTTGTTTTAGAGCCAGTCAACGACGTCTTGCCCCCCTAGAATTGCCATTATCTCAACTTCAATACCATTGTATCGATAGTAAATACTGTCTGAACCATAAGCGCAGCGTCTATACCCCTCTCGAATATGGTCAACTGATTGGTATGCGGATGGATTATTCGCAATTTTTTCAAATGTCTGAAAAAAACCTTCGAAATACTTATCTGCTTGAAGTTCGCCGAATTCTACATATCCATATGTATAAATACGCCTGAGATCCTCTTTGGCACTCAACGATAACTTGTAGCTTTCCATTTATCTTTTTAACTCAGCCTTGAATTCTTTCAGCATATCTTCAGGCGATTGTTCAATGAATCCGCTTCTCTCTGCATTGACGAGCTTTTGATTTATTTCCTCAGCGCGTCTAGCCCGACGAATCAAATCATTCACGAGTTCACTTTTGTTTGCATATTCTCGCGTTTCGTCAACATGACTCTTGAGCCACGCATCATTTTTTTCAGTCAGAGTAATACTTTGACGAGGCATGACATTTACTCCAATAAACACTAGCTGGTGCAATATTACACCAGGCTTAGTTAAACATCAGTATTTTTTAATTGAGAGACGACAAAGGCCGAAATTATCACAGACAACTTCAGTAATGAGTCCTATTATTCGAATCTGACAGATCAAGTTAAGACTGATTCACATTAGATGGATTAAGTAAGCATCTAACTTTCGGGTATTGACTTAATCACTTCCTCGATTTCACTGTTACCACTCAAGCGTGCGAGATCGATAAGATAACCTTTTTCTAGCTTATCCAAAGTGTGTCCTTCTAGTCGCGCTTTTACCTCTTCCACATCACCATTGGCAATAGAAGTTTTAAGCGCTGCATGATTATTTAACGAGCGGTCTTCTGTTTTTTCAGCTGAATCATTCGCAGTCATCGTTCATCCTTAATTTTCACTTAGTAAAAAAACATTAGTGCTTTTTACCTTTTGTAGTTAAAGATGACACTAAACGATCACACCGTTATGCCACCCATATCTCGAACTGCCAAGGCGTGAGTTTACACACTGAATCAGCGCTGAAGGTTTTCTTTTCGTCGCGCTCCCAGTGCGTATATTCACCTTCAAACAATGGTTCTTCAAACGTTACATCAAGCTGCTCATTTGAGAAATTAATCACAACGAACACTTTTTCATTTTCACTACAACGTACAAAACTAAAAACCTTATCCATTTTCGAGTTTGGCACCTGAATCATTCTTGCACCGTACTCTCCGTTCCCTAGCACGGCTTTGGACTTTTTAATAGCAATTAGCTTGCGGTACAAGTTGCCTATTTCATGTTCTTGCCAGTGTATTGGATCGCGCTCAAAGAATGCTAAACGCTTGGTTTCTCCAGCTTCTTGCCCATTATGAATGAGCGGCATGCCCTCACCTATTACCGATAAAGCAATGCAGGCTTCAAGCGCATCACCAAATTGTTCGCGCTGGGTGCCATCCCAGGCATTTTTGTCATGATTACTCACGAAAGTCATTCTGTAAGCCGAGTGAGGCCAGCTGCGTTCGTTCCACGAATAATACTTGCGCAACCTATCTAGTGAGCACTTTCCATGAGCGAGTTCATGCAATGTTTCATTCCAGCTCCACGCGTAAGTCATATTGAACGCATTTTCGTGAAGATCGCGATTCTCCCACTCAGCCAACATGAAAACTGGTCTGATTGCGCTTAGCGTTTGCACTGCTTGCTGCCAAAAATCGTTGGGGACATACCCCGCTACATCACAGCGGAATCCATCAATATCGAATTTTTCAACCCAATAGCAGAGCGCGTTAATCATGTATTTGCGAAGACCTATTTGTTCGTAATCGAACTCAATAATATCGCTCCAGTCCCACCAGGGAGATGGACGAAAATCTCCTTTGTAGTCTTTGGCGTACCACTCGGGGTGCTGTTCAACCAAAGGATTATCCCACGCACTGTGATTTGGCACCCAGTCTATGATGACTTTAAGCGAAAGACGGTGCGCTTCATCCACCAGCGCTTTGAAATCCTCTTCGCTACCAAATTCAGGGTTAATGGCCAGATAGTCTTTTACTGCATAGGGGCTACCAAGCTCCCCTTTCCTGTTTTTTTCCCCAATAGGATGTACAGGCATTAGCCAAACAATATCCGCGCCGAGTGACTTAATATGAGCTAACCCTTTTCTCACTCCTTCAAAATTACCTTGCTCTGAAAACTGTCGAGTGTTGACCTGATAAATAACTGCGTGAGATGACCATTCTGGCTGAAGCACGTTATATCGTTTCTTAGGAACAGGATTGATATCCATATTATCTTTCCTTATCGAGATTAGCGTTTAGAAAAGGAATGTGGTTCTGCGTCGCGTTACTTTTCGGCTTTAAACTGAGGTGAGCTAAGCTGTTAACTGCCGCAAGCTCGTGGCTTAAAGAATAGGTAAACTTGTAACACCTAAAATTAGTACCCAAATACCGAAAAAAAGTTTTAGACGCTGAACCGAAAATGCTAAAACAACAAACTTTGCAATCGTTCCACCGACTATTGCACCTGCCCCAGCAAACAAAACAACCTGCCATACCACAGACTCGCTTATAAAAGCGTGATATGGCAATGCAGACCACACAGTAAAAGCCGACAAGATAACCGCGCTGGCAATAGACAAAGTTACATTAAACCCTCGAATTATGAGGTAAACAGCGACTAACTCTCCTACTCCTACCGAAAGCCACGCGGTGATAATGCCGCCTAAAAAACCAATGAAAGGTAAAAGCAAAAGATCTTTCGTATGTAAGTCTTTTTTGAAATGGGTACGCTTCATTAGCGGAATAGAAGCAAATATTGCGATTGCTAATAGAATAGAAAAACTACCAAAAGCGATGTGAAGGTTATTGGCCCCACCCCACAAATGCTCTAGAAGCCGTGTACTTTGCGAAGAATACTGAGCGAATCCTATGCCGCATATTGACGAGGGAACCGTTAACATCAGTACACTGGGTAATGCCTTCCAATACTGATCATACTTGTGCTGGTGTTTATAATACGCGGCCCAAGTTAGTGCCCCCGCGGTCATACCACAGCATTGGATGGCGAAACTCGTTGCCACAACGCTTTGCGCAGAAAATGACAGGTAGTTAAAAAACGGAACGAAAACCACGCCACCGCCAGCTCCAGTGGCATTCGCAAATATAGCACCAATAACGCCAAGAACGCTGAAAAGCCCGAACTCTTTAACAAGCTCAATAGGGGCTGGTTGCGCTAGCAAACTGCCGATCCATAAAAATAAAAGTACTATCAACGCTGTTTTGCCAGCGTTTTGCTTGATGAGAGTAATCACATACGTCCTTAAGGCAGAAAATACGGCAAGTTACACGGCATGACTTTTCTAAGTACGCAGCCAACTAGCACCTGTACAATTTTCAAACTATTGTTATCCCACTACGTATAAGGCTTTACTTACACAGATATCATATACAGCATTTTAATAAACATGGTTGAAGTATCTACATTTGAGCACCAGGTGCAACTGCATCTTTCGCCAAACCGCTCAGCAACATGGCAACAGACAAAGCACCTTATTACAGCTTTTGCCCTTTTTATCAGCTCGATAGCTATTGCTTGGTCACTGGCCGGTGCGTGGGTCATATTACCTTTTGCAGGATTGGAGGTCGGGTTACTGGCACTGATTATGTATTTGGTTTCTAAAGCAACATACCGCTGGGAGACGCTCTTAATTTCATCAAACAGCATTCAAGTCACTAGCTCGAACGGTATCAGCATAGAATTCTTCCGCCCTGATACGTCCTTGTACTATAAAAAAGACTTGAGCTTAAAATGTGCGCCACAGCTTGTGCTACAAGCCCCTCTGCAGCAATTTGAAGTGGGATCATTTTTAAATTTAGAAGACAAAGAGCGTGTTCATGAATGTATGCAAAAGGCGGGGATCGCAGTATGTTCGAATAAGTGGTGGTAATTCGTGTTGCTTTGAAATGCAACCAATGCGTAAGGCTCCTTATCGTGCATGACACAAAATTAATGATCATTGTGGCTATTTTCGACTAATTAGATATAAGACGCAGCGATAACGAGTTGCGACCTAATGAGGGTTACACTATGAACTTATACATCGAGTCACTAGAAGGCGGCAATTACCTCGCATCAACCGGTATGGGCGCCTCACGCACCTTGGTTCGCGACAACAAGTCACAACCTAAAACGTTTCACTGTTTGAACGAGATTAGGGAGCATTTTGACTCTCAAGCCTTTGAGAAAGTTTGGCTCCGTCAAAGCACACCGTATGAAGAAATGGTTGGTCAAACCGATCATCCCGGTGCGTTAGAGCTTGAAATTGAGTGGTAGCGACTTGCAGGTGTCCTAGCAAGTAAGACCAATAGTTTTCAATGTTCCATGCACCACTTAGCACGTTTTTTGCGTACAACTAATGTGACGTAAATTAAAACGGTATTTTATTGAATTAGAAACAGTAAGAATGGTCTTCTTCTGTAGTTAATAAAATACCTACATGCTAGGGAGAATTGCATGAAAATAAGTAAGTTAGCTATTAAATCTGTGTTTGTGGCTGCCGTGTTAGCCTTGACGGCGTGCGCTTCGATGGGCGACGGAACTGTTGCTGAAAAGCGACAAGCTATTTTAGATATGCAAGATAACGCGCTTGCCCGCCTTTATTCTGAAAAGCCCGATACGCGCTCTCAGGTAAAAGACGCTGCCGGCTACGCCGTATTTACCAATGCTAACATCAACGTATTCTTTGTGGCGGCGGGCACAGGCTACGGTGTTGTAAACAATAATGTAACCGGCGCAAAAACCTATATGAATATGGCCGAAGGTGGCGTAGGCCTTGGCTTAGGCGCAAAAGATTACCGAATTGTTATGGTTTTCCACACACAAAAAGCGATGAATCACTTTATTGAAAATGGATGGACCGTAGGTGGTAACGCGGATGTAGCAGCGAAAGCCGGTAACAAAGGCGCATCTGCAGAAGGCGAAGGCTACTTGGGTAACGTCACAGTGTATACTATGACTGAAAGCGGCCTTACATTACAGGCCACTGTTAAAGGCACGAAATTTTGGGTAGATAAAGAACTAAACTAATTCTGCCCTAACTATTCCTAACCATATTAGCGATTAGCGCTCCAACACACCGAAGGCCTCTTGAATGCAAGAGGCCTTTTTATTTTTTCTGCACAACTGCCCGCTACCGCTCTAAATCTTTAGGCTGTCTGAATCACAGTAATAAGCAGTGTCGTGTTCCCATAGCTTCTCTTACCACCGCCGTGTATACGAAAGTCTAAATTTAGGGGGAAACCCTCATAATTGAATTGAACACTCGTGACTACGCTTTACTTGTAAAAGGCTCGCTTAGCAGCACGCTAAGCCATAAACGAGGGTTTCATCATGCAACCACAAAACAACAAAGTGATAAGAGCAGTAGTAAGAACGATATTAACGAGCGCATTGTTCGCTTCGGCGACGGTAGGCTTTTCAACTAACGCGGCAATAATAGGCAGCAGTTATGGGAATGCAGTCCATGTCGATCTTTCCATTACAAGTAATGTAGGAGGTATGGTCTCTGCAATCGCTAACTCAACTATCAACTTAGCTCATACCAGCGGTAGTGCTTCTGAAAATTATTCACAGATTGACACTATCATTGGCGCAAGCGCAGATGCTTCGGGTACGTTGGGCAGCCCCATCGACGTTACAGAGTTTGATGGCGCGCTATCCACCGCCATTATTGAAGGCGAATCTCAATCGTCTTTAACGAGTTTTGTTCCGGCAAGCTTTTTTACGTCAGGCCGCGGAACCATAAACGACCTTAATCTTGACTTATTTTCAGACTTACTTGGAATAAGTGGCTTTTTAACGCTAAGTGCTGATGTACTTTCCACAGTCTCGCAAATTGACGGAAACGCCACGACCGGCTCAAACGTGAATCTATCTACAGCAGGTTCATCAGACATCGTGGATGTGGAAGTGAATCTTTGGGGAAATACCGTAACGGCTACTGCACTTGAAAATCAGTCTCTCTTTGCAGGTTTGAATATCGCTGACTTTGGCTTGGGAATATTTGTTAATGAAGTCGAAACGTCGTGTTCCAACACCTCTTGCACTGAATCGCGCAACGCGGTTAGAGTATCTTTTGATGATTTCTCACTCAATGCATTTTACGATGCGCTATTCCCTGCTGGCGGGCCGTTAACCGGGCCTGTGTTTAACTTGACCAACAACCCGATTGTCAACGGCGAGATCATTTTAGCTAGCTCGTTTGCTACAACCTCTTCTTCAACTGAGGTAAGTGCACCCTCTACGTTTGCAATTTTTATTTTCGCAGTAAGTTTATTGAGTGCAAGAAGATTTAATAAACACAAAATGCTACAGAAATAACATTTGAAAATCTCAAGGCAGAAGGAGCAAGTCTACGGTTTCTTTCTTGCCTTGAGAATCATATCGCTCACATTTTACTGAGCACGGTTTTCCTCAATCTGCATCCACTGTGCTCTTGTATAATTCTCGAGAAGCTCAAATGCTTCAACAACCACATCTTCTCCTTGTATAAATGGATGTGCCTGATTATCTTTCCTATCCGTTAACGCCTTAAGCTTATCTCTTGTTCCGTCTCATGCAGGGTGATTTGACAAAAATACATCAATATTTTGCATAAGGACTTTTAATTGGGCATATTTTAAACACAACTAACGAAGGGATTTCTTATGATAATCGTGGTGTTTAATCAAAAAGGCGGCGTAGGCAAATCGACCATTAGCACCAATTTAGCTGCGCAAAGCGCTAAGCTGGGTCATAAGACCTTATTGGTAGACTTAGACGCTCAGGGAAATAGTACTCACTACGTGGGATTTAACGTCAGTGAAAAAAGCCTTACCGTGGCCGATATGTTCAAACAAGTGGTTGGCATTTTCAGAACAGCCAAGAAGCCTAACGCGTTCGTGCATGCAACGCCTTATGAAAACCTCTTCGTTATGCCTTCTTCTCCTGCGTTGGCAGAAGTCGAGCGAGAGCTCGAGTCACGATACAAAATTTTTAAACTTAAAGACGCGTTAAAGGAGTTAAAAGACGAATTCGACAACATTTTTATCGACACGCCTCCTAATTTTAATTTTTATTCTAAAGCGGCACTTATTGCTGCTGATGGCTTTTGCGTCCCCTTTGATTGCGACGACTTCTCGGCACAGGCGATTGAGCGTTTACTTGAAAATGCAATGGAACTAAAAGAAGACCACAACCCTCAACTGCGTTTGTTGGGTATTGTTGTTAATCAATTCAATAGCCAAGCAAAGCTTCCAAGAGAGTTAATTGAGACACTTAAGCAGCAAGATTTGCCAGTGTTAGAAAGTTATATAAGTGCCACGGTAAAAGTGAAAGAGTCTCACTCTAAGCGAATGCCGCTGCCTTTCTACTTACCTAAGCACAAAGTGACGAATCAAATTGCGGCTTTATTTGAAGAACTCAATGCGAGCAAAACCTAACGCTAACAAGTTTCGCTAAACATCAATATCAATATGCTTAAGCCCACCCTCGCTGTTACCTCGCTCTTTATCTTTCGAGTTTTCAGCTGATTTTTCGATAATCTCAGTTCGCTTCACGTCTTGAAACTGATCGCGCTCTTCTTCACTAAAATGCTCGGACTTTTTGGTCTTTTGCACTTTCTTCACGCGGTCGTCTGTCTCAATCGGCACTTTTGTGTTGCGAGGCAAAATGGGAAACAGTAGATCGTTGCTCATACGCCCTCCAGAACGTTGCATTTGTCTCTATAACTTATCGGCAACGAGTTGCCTAAAATTACAGTTCAAAACTAATTCATAACGAATTGTTTTATTATATACACATTAAATTAGAGTTAATGTACCAAAAGAGTTCACTTTAACCTTGCAAATCCTAATTCAAAACGCTAATGTTTCAGCCGTTCGAAATTAGGAATTAAAATTTTTATAATGATTAACTGCGCGACGAAACATCACCATCACCACAAAGCATAACCTTTCAGGTTCGTGCTGGAAGGTCTATGTATCCTTCCAGTGGCGCAGATAAAACAAATTCTCGACCCTCGGAAGGAAACTTCCGGGGGTTTTTCGTTTTAGGCGCAATCAAAAAGTTAAAACACAACGTGTAAGGAACGTTTCAATGAGTAACAGCAAAAGACTTCGAATTGCCGTACAGAAATCAGGTCGATTGAGCGATGACAGCATTGCCCTACTGAAAGCTATAGGCATTAAACTCAATATTCGTGATCGCCTGCTGATTGCGCATTCTACGAACCAGCCTATTGATTTGCTTCGCGTGCGTGACGACGATATTCCAGGTCTTGTTATGGATGGTGTAGTAGACCTAGGCTTTATTGGTGAAAATGAGCTAGAAGAAAAAATGCTAGAGCGTAAAGCTGCGGGCAAGCCATTCGAATATGAAGTATTGCGTCGTCTAGACTACGGCGGCTGCCGCCTGTCTATTGCGGTACCTAATGAGATGGATTACCAAGGAATCCAGTCGCTAGAAGGCAAAAAAGTAGCAACAACGTACCCTTACCTGCTTGAGCGCTACTTCAAAGAACAGGGCATAAATGCAAAGGCTGTAATGCTACAAGGTTCTGTGGAAGTGGCCCCACGAGCAGGTGTAGCTGACGCTATCTGTGACCTTGTATCTACCGGTGCAACCCTTGAAGCTAACGGTCTTGTTGAAAAAGACGTTATTTTCCGCAGTAAAGCGGTACTTATTAAGCGCGCTGATGGCGAGCTTACCGACGAGAAAGAAACACTGGTTAACCGACTAATGCCACGTGTTGATGGCGTATTACTAGCAAAAGAAAGCAAGTACATCATGCTACACGCACCAAAAGCGTATTTAGAGCAGGTGAAAAGCCTACTTCCAGGTGCTGAAAATCCAACGGTGCTGCCACTTGCTGGAAATGAAGAGCAAGTTGCTATCCACGTTGTTTCTACAGAAACCTTATTCTGGGAAACCATGGAGAAACTTAAAGCCCTTGGTTGTAGCTCTATTCTTGTAATGCCAATCGAAAAAATGATGGGCTAAAAGGCAGGCAATTATGATTACTTGGTCATCTCTTTCGGTAAATGAGAAAAAACAGGCGCTAGCCCGCCCGGCTATGGCCAATAGCCAACAGTTAAAGCAGACCGTGGGCGACATTATCGCCCGCGTTGAAAAAGAAGGCGATGAGGCAGTACTTGATTACACACGTAAATTTGACTGCCCAGACTTAACTAGCCTTGTCCTTTCACAAGAAAATATTGATGCTCTTGCTGCGAAGGTAACGCCAGAGGTAGCAAGTGCTATCGATACTGCGTTCAACAACATAAAAATGTTTCACGAAGCGCAAATGCCTAGTGATATCGCGCTAACCACAACGCCTGGTGTTAAATGCGAGCTGCGCTTTACCGCCCTTGATGCAGTGGGTCTTTATATTCCAGGCGGCAGTGCCCCGCTTCCTTCTACCGTATTGATGCTAGGCGTACCTGCATTGGTGGCGGGCTGCGAAAATAAACTGCTTTGCACACCGCCAAATAAAGAGCAGTTGATTGCACCTGAAATTGCCTATGCGGCCAGAAAGTGCGGTATCGACAAAATCTTTTTATGTGGAGGCGCTCAGGCTGTTGCGGCTATGGCGTTAGGTACAGAAACGATACCGCAGGTTGATAAAATTTTTGGCCCGGGTAACAGCTTTGTGACTGAAGCTAAACAGCAAGTAAGCCAACGTGCCGATGGTGCAGCTATTGATATGCCGGCCGGCCCATCAGAAGTGTTGGTACTTGCTGATGAGTTCGCAAACCCTGAGTTTGTAGCGGCCGACCTGCTTTCCCAAGCCGAGCACGGTCCAGACTCGCAGGCTATTTTGGTGTCTAACTGCGCTGCGCTTATTGAAGAAGCAAAAGCCGCGGTTGAACGTCAGTTAGCAACCCTATCTCGCGCTGAAATTGCCCGCCCAGCTATGGAAAATGCGCGCTATATTTTGGCTGATTCCATTGAGCAAGCCATTGAAGCAAGTAACGCCTACGCTGCTGAGCACTTAATTGTACAAATAGAGAATGCCCGTGATTATTTGCCAAAAATTAAATACGCAGGCTCTATATTCCTAGGCCCGTGGTCACCAGAATCTGCAGGTGATTACGCGTCGGGCACTAACCACGTACTGCCAACCTATGGCTATGCTAAGAATTACTCTAGCCTTGGATTATTAGACTTTATGCGTCGCTACACTATTCAAGAACTAAGCGCAGACGGCATGCGTAATTTAGGCCCTGCGATTATGGCACTTGCAGCTGCCGAGGGCTTGGATGCACACGAACAGGCCGTTGCACTTCGCATGCAGGCACTTAAGCAAGGAGACGCCTAATGTCGGCACTTATCGATAACCTAATTAACGAAAATTTAGTGCCGCTAAAGCCGTATGAATCGGCTCGTCGCTTGTTTTCAGGTGGTCAAGACTGGCTTAATGCCAACGAGTCACCTTATGCCAACGAATACAGCGTAGATAGCAGCAACTTTAACCGCTATCCGTCATGTCAGCCCGAAGCGGTAGTCAGTGGTTACGCAAACTACGCCGGGCTAGACAAATCGCAGCTTATTGTTACCCGCGGCGCAGATGAAGGCATTGAACTGCTTATTCGCACCTTCTGCACGCCGGGTAAAGACAGCATTCTGATATGCCCGCCTACCTACGGTATGTATGCAATCAGTGCTGAAACCTGTGATGTGGGCATTAAGAAAGTGCCGCTTAACGACGACTTTAGCCTTAACGTGAATGCTGTATGCGCTGAAGATGACGTTAACGTGATTTTCATCTGTGCGCCCAACAATCCAACCGGTACGCCAGTTGCTCGTGAAGACATTAAAACCGTGCTCAATCACTTTGCCGATAAAGCACTGGTTGTTGTAGATGAAGCGTATATTGAGTTCGATGCCGACAATAAGTGGGCAAATGAAATAAACAACTATCCAAACTTGGTGGTACTTCGTACGCTGTCTAAAGCGTTTGCTCTTGCCGGTCTTCGCTGTGGTTTTACACTTGCTCAGGCACCCGTCATCCAAGCTCTGCTTAAAGTGATAGCGCCCTATCCCATTCCAGAGCCAGTAGCGCAGATTGCTGCACAAGCATTGTCGGCTGAATCGCTAACGTTACTTGAGCTTCAGGTGGCTACCATTAACCGCGAAAAAGAGGCTCTAGCCGAAGCGCTGGAATCTATCGAAGGCTTTGAGTTAGTGGGTGATAGACGAGCAAACTTTATCTTATTCCGCTACGCAAAAGCGCAAGCCCTAATGCAGTACTTGGTAAGCCAAGGCATGCTTATTCGCGATCAGTCAAAACAGCTTAACTTACAAAACTGTTTACGCGTAAGCATAGGCATTGAAGAGCAAAACCAGCGTTTAATGCAGCTAATTAACGAATTTAAAAATAATGAGGACGCGGCATGAGTCAGCAAGCCATTTTATTTATTGACCGCGACGGTACACTCGTAGAAGAGCCGCCAGTAGATAAGCAATTAGATAGTTTAGAGAAGCTTGTTTTCGAGCCAAACGTTATTCCTGTGCTACTTAAACTAAAAGCAGCTGGGTTTAAACTCGTGATGGTAAGTAACCAAGACGGCTTGGGTACAGACAGTTTCCCGCAAGAAGACTTCGACAAGCCACACAATGCCATGATGGCCATTTTCGAAAGCCAGGGTGTAGTGTTTGACGACGTGCTTATTTGCCCGCACTTCGATGCTGATAACTGCACATGCCGCAAACCCAAGCTTGGCTTAGTACAAGAATACCTGCAGCAAGGCAAAGTGGATTTCACCCGCTCATTTGTTATTGGTGACAGAGTTACCGATGTACAGCTTGCTGAAAACATGGGTATTCGCAGCTTTCAGTACAACCGTGAAAGCTTAAACTGGAACGATATTCAGAAAAGCTTGTTAGCGTCTTCACGTATTGCAGAGGTGGTACGTACCACATCTGAAACCGACATTCGCGTGCGTGTAGATCTTGATTCGCAGGCTAAGTCGACAATTCAAACCGGCATGGGCTTTTTTGACCACATGCTTGACCAAATTGCGACCCACGGTGGCTTCGAGCTAAACCTGACTACCGATGGCGATTTGCACATTGACGATCACCACAGTGTAGAAGACACCGCGCTTGCCCTTGGTGAAGCGCTTAAAAAAGCACTAGGCGACAAACGCGGTATTGGTCGCTTTGGTTTCGCGTTGCCAATGGATGAATGTCGTGCGGAATGTATTATGGACATTTCAAACCGCCCACACCTTAAGTTTGACGCTGAATTTAGCCGCGACCAGGTAGGGGAAATGGCCACCGAAATGGTGCCGCACTTCTTTTACTCGCTTGCACAAAGCATGGGGCTATCACTGCACCTTTCCACCAGCGAAGGTAATGCACACCACCAAGTAGAAAGCCTGTTTAAAGTATTTGGCCGTGCGCTACGCCAGGCCATTACGCGCCAGGGTGATGCACTACCTAGCAGTAAAGGAGCCCTGTGATGTCAGTGGTAAACACCAGCCAGCGACAAAAAATAGTCATAGTGAATACCGGCTGCGCGAACATTTCGTCAGTACGCTTTGCCCTTGAACGCTTGGGCGTTGAAGTAGACGTATCTGACGATGTAAACGTGATTAAAAGCGCTGACAAAGTGTTTTTACCCGGCGTAGGTACCGCAGCAGCGGCTATGGCAAGCATTAAGCAAAAAGCTTTAGTGGAAACCCTGCAGTCGCTTACCCAACCTGTGCTAGGCGTATGTTTAGGCATGCAACTTATGGTTGAAACCAGTGCGGAAGGTGGTTTTCAAGGTACAGGCAACATCGACTGTTTGAACCTAATGCCAGGTCATGTGGCTCGCATGGAATCAAAAGGCGTGCGCTTGCCTCACATGGGTTGGAATACTGTGACGCATAACAACGAAAGTTTGTTCAAAGGCATTCCACAAGATACGTACTTTTATTTTGTGCATAGCTTTGCTGTACCTGAGTACGAGCATACGCTTGCAAGCTGTACTTACGGCAACGTATTTTCAGCTGCCATAAACAAAGATAACTTTTACGGGGTGCAATTTCACCCAGAGCGTTCTGGCGAGGCCGGAGCACAACTACTGACTAACTTTGTGAACCTATAATGATTATTCCAGCGATTGATCTTATTGACGGACACGTAGTACGCCTTTATCAAGGCGACTACGAGCAGAAAACCCAATACGAACTGGACCCAGTAGACGTGGTTCACGACTATGCTGACCAAGGTGCAACCTGGTTACACATTGTTGACCTAACAGGTGCTAAAGACACCAGTAAGCGTCAGCTTTCGCTCATTAAGTCTATGGTCGACACCAAGCGCATGCAGTTTCAAGCAGGCGGCGGTATTCGAAGCGAAGAAGAAGTGGCGCAGTTACTCGAAACAGGCGTAAGCCGCGTAGTGATTGGTTCTTTGGCGGTAAAACAACCCGAGCTTGTGAAGTCTTGGGTAGAAAAATACGGCCCAGAGCACATTGTACTGGCCCTTGATATTAATATTAGCGACAGCGGTGAAAAGCTTATTGCTACCCACGGTTGGCAAGAGAATTCGGGCGTAGCCCTTGAAGGCTTGCTTGAAGACTTCGCTAAAGTGGGCGCAAAGCACGTACTGTGCACCGACATTAGTCGCGACGGCACGCTACAAGGTGCGAACACTGAGCTGTATCAAGAAATGGCAGCCCGTTTCCCACACGTTAGCTGGCAAGCGTCTGGCGGTATTGGCAGCATCGCTGATATCGAAGCGCTCAAACCCACAAACGTTGGCGGCGTTATTCTTGGGCGCGCACTACTTGAAGGTAAGTTTACGGTGAAGGAGGCTATCGCATGCTGGCAAAACGCATAATACCGTGCCTAGACGTACGCGACGGCAAAGTTGTTAAGGGCGTTCAGTTTAGAAACCACGAAATTATTGGCGATATTGTGCCTCTTGCTGAGCAATACGCAAAAGCTGGCGCCGACGAACTAGTATTCTATGATATTACCGCAAGCTCTGATGCCCGCGTAGTAGATAAGAGCTGGGTAAGCCGTATTGCACAGGTTATTGATATCCCTTTTTGTGTTGCTGGCGGCATTAAGAGTATTGAAGACGCTGGGCGCATTTTGGAAATGGGTGCAGATAAGATTTCGATTAACTCCCCTGCCCTTAATAATCCAGACCTTATTAACCAGCTGCACGACGTTTATGGACAACAGTGCGTCGTGATTGGTATCGACAGTTTCTATAACGAAGCAACCGACCAATACGAAGTGTACAAATTCACTGGTGATGAAGCGCGTACTCAAAAAAGCCAATGGCAGACCATCGATTGGATTAAAGAGGTTCAGTCGCGCGGTGCGGGTGAAATTGTTCTGAACTGCATGAACCAAGACGGCGTGCGCAAAGGCTACGATGTGAAGCAGCTAAAAGCCGTGCGCGATATCTGTGAAGTGCCGCTAATTGCGTCGGGTGGCGCAGGTGAAATTGCCCACTTTACGGATGTGTTTCAACAGGCTGACGTAGATGGCGCGCTTGCAGCATCAGTATTTCACAAGGGCATCATCAATATTGATGAGTTAAAAGCAGAGTTAACCAGCAATGGCGTTGCCATGCGTAAGCGTCACGGATTAACGGCGCAAGCAGAAGGAGTAAACCCGTGATCATTACTAACGAAAACAGCAATAAATTAGCTTGGGACAAAATGGACAACCTACTACCCGCCATTGTGCAAGACGCACTGTCTGGCAAGGTATTAATGCAGGGCTACATGGACCAAGACGCATTGGCGAAAACCCTTGAAACGGGCAAAGTGACATTCTTCAGCCGTTCAAAACAGCGTCTTTGGACCAAGGGTGAAACATCTGGTAACACGCTAGATTTAGTGAGCGTTGCTTGTGACTGCGATCAAGATTCACTGTTGGTACTTGCCAACCCTAACGGCCCGACATGCCACACTGGTGTTGAAAGCTGTTGGTTCGACGGCAACACACCAGCCTTTACGTTTCTTGCAGATTTAGAGCGTGTATTGGCTGCCCGTAAAGACGCCGATCCTAAAAGTAGCTATACCGCTAGCCTCTACAACAAAGGCATTAAGCGCATAGCGCAGAAGGTGGGCGAAGAAGGTGTAGAAACCGCATTGGCGGCTACGGTACACGACAAAGAAGAGCTTAAAAACGAAGCCGCTGACTTGTTGTACCACTTAACGGTACTGCTTCAGGCGAGCGATATGTCCCTTAACGATGCACTTAACGTGCTGCGTGAGCGCCACAAGTAATCCGTTGTAAAACTCGTTTATTATTCAAAATGCCCTTCTCGTTTTCTACGCGAAGGGCATTTTTGTATCACGCTTCTCTATTTCTCGATTTCCCTTACCACTTGGCCATAAGCCAGCAGCGCGAACAGTCCCGTTCCGCCCACAATATTTCCTAGTAATGTTGCACCAATGAGTGAGAGTGTTTCAAGAACGCTTATTTTATTTTGCAGTGCTAACAAGAAAAGTTCTGTTGAACCGGCTATCACGTGCGTAAAATTTCCTATAGCAATTAAATAAGTAAAAATAACTATCATCAATATTTGAGAATGCTTAACCGAAGGCTTCATCCATACAATAGCGGCAATGATAAACCCTGACGTAATGCCGTATGAGAAGGCGTCTGACGGTGATAGCTTGGCATAATGTTCAGAAATAGCGGTCATACCTTCAACCAGCTCTGGTGGAACAGATTGCAGCGAAAAGCTGAAAAATGCAGCCAAAAAGGTGCCGAACATATTGGCGGTGAAAACGATGAACCACAGGCGCGCAATGCAAAAGCCCATATTGAACGAAGGTTTACTCAACAAGGGTAGAATGACCGAAAGCGTATTTTCGGTAAACAATTGAAGTCGACCAATAATCACCAGCACGAAACCAACCGTATAGCCCAGGTTTTCGATAACAAACTGATTGGGAGAATTTGCAAAGAGGTGATGCAGAATTCCTTCAGCAAGAATTGAAATCGAGATGCCAATGCCTGCCGCCACACCAGACCACCACAATGACATCATAGGACGCTGAAGTTCTTCTAACCCTTCCCTGTGGACAATGGCATACAAAGAAACAGAATTTAAGCTCTGATTATCTCGTACATCTTTTTCTTCAGTATGACTAAGGGCAACGTCTTGCTCTCTATGCCCAGACTCCTTCACTTTTTCTGTCACTCATGCCTCCTGCAACTCTTTGCTCAACTAGGACGTTTGCCTCAATTACATAGTATTTGGTCTACGACACAGTTATTTAACAGGCACTAACAGACCACCCTATTCGGTTACGTTGATTAGGCACGTTTTTGGTCACAATAATTTTGCCTATTTCAGATATAGCACTCATTTTAATAAAAAAGCCCGCATGAACACTGTTCACACGGGCTTTGGTTTTATTGACGGTCGTTATAATGCTCGCAAAACGTAAAACATGAACTAAGGGTTCAACAAGGTTGGTTGCCCTAACCCAAGCGCTTCTAAACGCTCGAACTGGGTATCTTTGTCCCCAACTATCAAATAAATCATCTTGTCAGGATGCACATATTCACCGTAAAGGCGCTTTACCTCACCAACGGTTAACGCTTTCACTTCTGATTGTTGCTGTAGAACGTAATCATTGGGCAAGCCAAAATCGCTGATTTCGCTAACCATACTCAGTTTAGCGCCTAACGTTTCAAACGCCCTAGCGCCAGATTTGAGAGTAAATCCTTTCGTAACGTCTAAATCTTCATCTGAATAGTTTGTGCCAAACGCTGCTAATATATCCATGATAGCTTGCGTTGCTTCTAAGGTAACGTTCGACCTTACGGCGCTTCGTATGGTGAATTCACCCGTATATTGATCGCTAGAGAACGACGAACGAATGCCATAGGTGTAGCCTTTGTTTTCACGTAGTTCCTGCATAAGCTGTGAGGCGAAACCGCCCCCGCCTAAACGATAATTCATCACACTGACTTTATAAGCATCATCATGAGTAACATTCGGGGCGGAATGGCCGAAATAAAGCACTGACTGTTTAGCCCCAGGAACGTCATAGAAAAAGAGTTGGGCGCTTTCTGGCAGCTTGGGCTCTGGTACCTTCGCAAAAGTAACATCTTTTGGTAACCATCGCGCATTAAGTGGCGCTAGGCTTTTTACAACGTCCTGTTGTTTGATGTCTCCCACAACATGGAACTTTGCCAATGACGGTGTGAAGTATTTCTCGTAATACTTTTTAACATCTTCGAGCGTTGTGTCATCTACAGTTTGCTTATCACCAAGAACCGTTTGAGCAAACGGATGCGCCTTTCCGTAAAGCAGTGTTTTAAACTCAACCGATGCAATGGCATTAGGGTTCGCTTTTATTTGTTCAATCTGGTTGATTGTATCGTCTTTAGCTAATTCAAACTCTTGTTCATCAAAGCGAGGAGAAAGTATCACTTCAGTGACAAGCTGCATTAAGTCACTGTAGTGCTTAGACAATACCGTTCCGCTAATAGTAATGTCAGTTTCAGAAGCACTGGCCTCCAGAGAAGCGCCTAAAAGCTCAATTTCCTGTTCCAGCTGCTCGGGTGTTTTTTCCGCCGTACCTTTAAGCAAGGTTGCGGCAAGTAAATTGGCGGTTCCTGTTTTACCTTCTGAGTCTAGAAGCATGCCACCATCTAGCTTTAACTCAAACGCGACCAATGGCACTTCGTCATTAGCAATACCCGTTATTTTGATGCCAGACGACAGTGTATTTTGCCAAACCTTAGGTGGTGTAATTTCTATTGATTCACCATAAGCAGGCTCTTTCGTGCGATCAAACGATGACGGAGTACGTTCGTATTCAGCCGCAACTGACGCATCAAAGCTCTCTTCCGCACCCGCGACAATTTGCTCCTCCACTACATTAGCTTCAGTAGAGCCGCTTAACACCAACTCTTGCTGTCCCTTAGGTACAAAGCTAGTGGCGACAAACGGTTTATCCTTGATATAGGTGCTATAAACACGCATTACATCTTGTTGTGAAACGCCCAGAATTTTCTGAACATCTTGGCTGATAAATTCAGCCCCGCCCGCAAAGATTTCGTATTGCGCCAATTGAAAACCTTTACCTAAGACGCTTGAAAGTCCTTGATAAAATTCTGTTTCTTGACCTGCTTTTATGCGCGCCAAATCCTTGGAAGAAATCCCGGCTTTCTCAAAGCGGGCGAACGCTTCGTTAACTCCATCTGCAACAGTGTTTAAGTTCACGCCATTAAATGCCATAACCTGCAGCTGTAGCTGTCCAGCGATCTCAGCATCATAGCCATAAAGATAAACATCACTGGTGAGCTTCTTCTCGTCAACAAGCACCTTGTTCAGCGGAGCATTTTTGCCTTGGCTTAAGTACTGAGAAAGTACTTGAAGTGGATAATAGTCATCGTGATATTCAGGTACGGTTGGCCACACCATAGTTAAAAGTGGCGCTTGTGCAAAATTATCTATATGGAATCGCTTTACAGTCTCATTGAGCTTCGCAGGTTGAGGCGGTAATTTATTGATTTGCTCTCCCGCAGGAATTTCATCGAAATACTTTTTAACCCACGCTTTAGTTTGATTTACGTCAATATCACCCGCGATAGTAAGCACCACATTATTAGGTACATACCATTTTTTGAAAAACTCTTTCACGTCAGCAAGCGTTGCGTTTTGCAGATCATCTAACGACCCAATCACTTGCCAACTATACGGGTGCCCTTCAGGGTAAAGGTTTTTATCTATCACATATTGATTGTGACCATAAGGACGATTATCCACACTCTGGCGCTTTTCGTTTTTCACCACCTGCTTTTCTTTGGCGAGCACAGGGTCTGTCACGGTATTAATGAAAAATCCCAACTTATCGGCTTCAGCCCAGATCATTTTTTCTAAAGCATCAATGGGTACAGTTTGGAAGTAATTGGTACTATCACGACTCGTCGAGCCATTTGCACCTGAGCCGCCAATTTTCGCGCTGAGTTTATCAAGACCGCCTTTTCCCAAGTTTTCTGATTCGAGAAAAAGTAAGTGTTCAAACAAGTGCGCAAAACCTGTTCGCCCTTCTTTTTCTCTGGCTGAACCCACATGCGCAGTGAGGGCGACTGCAGCAACGGGATCAGACCTGTCAACGTGCAGTACAACGGTAAGCCCGTTATCCAGAGTAAAACGCTCGTAGTCCACGTTGAACAGTGACGTATTTAGGGAAGCAGTACTATTATCTGCATTAGCGATTGTTTCGCTGGTTATATCGGAAGCAATTCGTACATTTTGTGGGTCATTGGTGTTATGCGTACACCCTGTCGAAACTGCACTTAGTGTTATTACAGCAATTGCAGTGTACATTCTTGTTCGTTTGAATGTTTCAAGCATTATGTATGTTCTTTGCCAGTCAAAAATGTAACAAGTACCACAAGTGCACCACCAGTGCCATGACATTCCTTTTTCAGACATTTTAAGCATGCCTAAACAGGCGGCGTTCATCTTTTACGGAGCGCAATATAAACATATGATTAATATGAGTTTTATTGCTTTTTCTCAACGCTCAACACCCTGTAGCTAGAGCAACCTTAATTAGCTACCGACATAGTTCGTTACATTTTCCACACCTCAATTTTGAACAAATTAGGTAATTTACAATCTACATCTATTACACAAGCCATGTCGTGATAAAACTTTGATCTAACGAGCAATCTACGAAAAGTGAGAAACGAAGCCGTGTTAAATCTAAAACAGAGCGTTAAGAACAACCTGCCTTTCATTTTATGTATGGTTTTGCTTTTCTCGTTTCGAAGCAGTGTTGCTGATTGGTATTATGTTCCTACAGGCTCTATGGAGCCCACCATTCAAGTAGGCGACCGCGTAGTGGTTGATAAATCAGCCTACACGCTAGAATTACCGTTCACAGATGTTGTTGTCGCGAAAACTGGTAACATCAATCGCGGTGACATTGTAATTATTGACAGTAATGCAGCTGAAACCAGACTCATTAAACGTGTGGTTGCCATTGAAGGTGACAAGGTCAAATTAGAAAACAACGTACTTTTTATCAATGGTGAAAAAGCAACGGTAAGCGCCAAAGATCACAATCTTTATTCCGAGGAGATTTTAGGCCAAACACGAACCATAGCGCTTAACCCATTACCTAGCCCTGCGAAAAACTTTAACTTGGTCACTGTACCTAGAGATCACGTGCTGGCAATGGGGGATAATAGGAACAATAGCGTTGATTCTCGTTATTATGGCTTCATTCCAATTGAAGAAATTCAGGGCAAAGCCAACGCTGTTGCATTTTCGTTAGATACAAAGAATATGTATCTACCTCGAAAAGAAAGGTTTTTCACTTCTCTTTATTAGATGTCGAGGATAAATTCTCTTTACATTAGCGCTAATAGACCTTTACCTATGCTCAATTTTCAATCACTCGATTACTTGTCAAATTAGCTGCATTTGCCATCAAAAGTTATCTACACGAAAAAGTAGGCACTATTTTTAATACCCAAAATACGACTATTTGTGCGTTTCTGTTTCTTATCAGAACGCATGGGCTTTATTCCACTTTTTTATTTATTCTTGTCGTAGAAGCATTGTCCCAGGGCTTTTACGCTTCGCAATAATGCCCTATTCCCTCATTTCAAATTCACATTAGTAATACTCGGTTTACACACTTCGTAACCAAGTGTCACATCTTTTGCATTTTATGCTATTGCAACATAAGCATCAGGAGTGCTATTCATAAATCTGCAACAACGTAATGTTGCAGAAACACACAACAAGTAAAATGGAAATAAGGAAATAACAATGAAACAAGGTCGTAAAGTAAGTGCAATTGCAGTTGGATTAGCACTTTCAGGATTAACCTCTCTATCTCCTGCGTATGCACAGCAAGCTGACGAAGAAGCAGCCAACCTTGAACGAATTGCAGTCACCGGTTCTCGTATCAAACGTACAGATATGGAAGGCCCTTCACCTATTCAATCAATAGATGCAACAATGATTGAAGGCATGGGCTATGAAAACCTTCAACAGTGAGGGCCTATTGACCATTGATATACAATTTTGCAGCGCCTGTGTGTTATCTAGACAAGGCGAATGTTTGTAGGTCTAGTGGCTCTAAATCGAGAACATTCAACGCAGTATAGGTAACACACAGGCACTGCCCGAAGGGGGCGTCATGGAAGCATTTTACTTTTTGTCGCAGCTCTTAAACTTAGTCCACTAGGTCTGCAGAGCTGCTCCGCAATTAAACTGCTCCCATCTAGCCCAAAATTGTATATCAATGGTTAATAGGCCCTTAAGCGTATGCCGGCCACAGGTGCGGGTACCTTCTCGACACGCAATAACAGCCAAGACTCTACAGCCAATGGCGCGGCAGCGGTATCCCTTAGAGGTATGGGGCCAGATGCAACGCTTGTTCTAATAAACGGACGTCGCGTGGCAATTAGCGCCTTTGCTGAAAGTATCACTAACTCATTCGTTGATATTAACTCTATTCCTGTATCCGCCATCGAACGTATCGATATCTTAAAAGACGGCGCCTCTGCGATTTACGGCTCAGACGCTGTTGCAGGTGTAGTAAACGTAGTACTGAAGAAAGACTACGAAGGTCTAGAGATTAATGCAGGTTATGGTGGTACAACAGGCCCAAGCTATGATGAGACCACCGCCAGTATTCTATGGGGCTCTCAAAGCGAAAAAAGCAGTGCTACAGTTATCATCGACTATTTCAACAACAGCACGCTCGGCGCTGACGAAATGGGTCGTTACGGTACAGCCAACCAATCTCCTTATGGCGGTATGGACTTCCGTTCGTCACGAGGTTACCCAGGCTACTTCTACGTAGACGGCGTTAAAACTATCGACCCTGACTGTCCGGAAGACAGCGCAACGGCGTCTGGCAGCTGCCTATTCGATTATGGCCCATTCGGGTTAACCATACCGGCTTCTGAGCGCGTAGGCTTTATTGGTCAGTTCGACTATAAAATTGGCGACGAAACCACAGCATTTATGGAAGTTGCAATGCAGCACAATACGTCTGAAGCGGGCGGTGCAGCAACACCTCTTGATGAAGATGCCGGTTTAACCGTTCCGGGTACTCATCCTGATAACCCGTTTGGACAAGACATTGAAATTGGTCGCTACCGCCCTGTTGATGCAGGTGCCCGTCGCTGGGATATCGAATCTGACACCCTTCGTTTAGTAGCAGGCCTTCGTGGTACGTTCAATGATTATGACTGGGAAGCATCTGTACAAAAAGGACGTAGCCGTTCAGAGCAAAGCGGTGATCAATCACAAGGCTGGGTTCGCGTTGACTGGCTTCAGGAACAAATTAACCTTGGTAACTACAACCCGTTTGGTGGCGTTACTAACCCACAAAGTGTAATTGATGATATTACTACTAGCCTTGTGCGCCGTGGTGAATCTCGAATGACCAGCGTTGACGCTCACATTACCGGTGAAGCATTCAGCTTCGGCGACGATGTTGTCATGATGGCAGCAGGTGTTGAATATCGCGAAGAGCAAGTATCTGACGTTCCTGATGTTCAGTTCCAGCGCGGATTAATCTTCGGTACTGAATCGGTTTCTGCCTCAGCTGAACGCGACCAGTATGCTGCATACTTAGAGCTATCTATACCTTTAGCTGAACAGCTTGAGCTTCAACTAGCTGGCCGCTACGATCATTATAGCGACTTTGGTAGTACAACTAACCCTAAAATCGCATTACGATGGGCGCCAAGTGATGAAGTAACCGTGCGCGGTTCATGGGCCCAGGGCTTTAGAGCACCGTCTCTTGCACAAGTTGGCCTTGGTCCATCACAGAAAAGTGTTTTCTTTGTAGACAAATATCGATGTGATGCAACAGGTCAAGATTGTGAATCGTTGGATTACAATATCGAGTTTGCGGGTAACCCTAACTTGGATGCAGAAGAGTCAGAATCTTGGAACGTAGGTGTTATCTACGCACCTATTCAAGAATTAGGCCTGAGCATTGATGTATGGAGTATTACGCAGGATAACAAAATTGAT
Source organism: Alteromonas alvinellae (assembly GCF_902705805.1). Lineage (NCBI taxonomy): Bacteria > Pseudomonadati > Pseudomonadota > Gammaproteobacteria > Alteromonadales > Alteromonadaceae > Alteromonas > Alteromonas alvinellae. The sequence continues at coordinate 23,122 of NZ_CACSIH010000120.1, forward strand.
GAGCAGCAATTCGGTTTAGTTTACGACGCAGAATGTAATAACCAAGACAGCACGATTTGTGTACGCTTAGAACCACAGCCAGGCGAGTCATTAGGTGTAATTCAAAAGATTTTCAACACCTACCAAAACGTATCATCTCAAGAAGCGTCTGGTGTTGACTTCAGCGCTAACTATAGCATGGAACTGCAAGAGTTCGGTAACGTACGCTTTAACCTTGATTGGTCTTACATGAACGAATTCGAAAAAGACGGTCTTGAGTACACTGGCGAATATGGCTATCCAGAACATCGTTGGTTGTTCGGTACAACCTGGTCTAAAGGTGCGTTCGATGCCAACTTGAACATTAGCTTTATTGGTGAGTTTGAAGACACGCCTGACATTGATTTCGACGGTGTGTTGGACTTTGAAGAAAATACCTCGAGAACGGTTGATTCTCAAATGTTGGTAGACTTGCAGTTTGGTTACAACTACAGCGATAACCTTCGCCTTGTAATTGGTTCAAACAACTTGCTTGACGAAGAGCCTCCATTTGCTATTGGAGATGGTGATGGCGACTTATACGGCTATGTAGGCGGCGTGCACAACCCGCGTGGCCGCTTCGTATACTCTAAACTAACTTACCGCTTCTAAAAGCCTGTAAGACGAAAAAGCGCTCAACAGCATTGCTTCACAATGGCATGCCTTGAGCGCTTTTTAAGTTTCGATTCAACGTTTTCTAAAAGAACAAATATTCAATAAGAACCGTAGTGAGCCATGCGAGAGTCACAGGCAATACAATCATCACATAGACCATTACCTCCGAGCCTACTGTTTCAGAACGCCAAGCGTCCATCATCTTTACCTTAAATCTACTCTTCAGTAAAAAAGTGTAGAAAATTATTAGTATCAATAAAACTAGAGTTTTTAGCATATAATTTATCAACTAATTTCTATGTTCTGACCTGCTCTAAAACTACAGACTTCTAAAAGCGTATTTAATTTGCAAGGTTTATTCGTCTGTTGTTTCCTCATACTGCGAATCGACGGCATTACCAATTGCCCCCCCACCAACTCCTAACCCTATGGTTCCTGCTAATCTTCCTACACTGCCGATAGGGTTGAAAAAGCCAGTGCTAGCCCCTGCTAAACCAGCTGACCAAAGTGATTTAGAACTAGCGCCGCCGCCTCCAGCTATAGCCGCTCCATAAACCCCTCCAATAGCTCCAGCAAAAGCGCCTACAACGTTAGCGAGCCATGCCCCATTAACTTGCTCTAGCTCTTCTTATGCAAGTTCATTTGAATGTAAATGTGTTTTGCTTTCCATGATACTTCCTTATATTTAATAAATTTAAGACTTTTCCGACACTGTATATTTCCAAAGCGGAAACTGTGCCGACAAAGCCACTATATCTGTAAAGATAAGAAAAAAGACCTGTCCCACATGCCTGATTAACAGCTACCTTTAGTAGTTTGATGAAATTTAAATCTTGTTTCGCATTTAACTCTCTAGTCTCGCATATAAAAAATGCCAGCTAAGCTGGCATTTTTTTATATGTATTTGCTTCTTTTGCAACGCTTACAAACCGAAATGAATGAGCACCAAATTACCTATTGCTGCACACAGCATAGCAAGGAAAGTCAGGATCATACCCGCGAAGCGCTGCCAGCTAACGCCTGAGTGACGACCTAAGCCATAGGCATGTAATACACGGCCAAATAACAGTGCGCTCCCCAATGCGTGAACAGCCCACACTTGACCAGTATTGGCTTCAAAACACGCTATCATAATAAGGGTGATGGGTACGTACTCGCTAAAGTTGCCATGTGCTCTAGTCAAACGACTTAGGTCTTCGTAACCACCATCGCCAATTCCCACTTGGTGGCGACGTCTGGCGCCAATGACTAAAAACGACAAATACAGGTAGCAAATACCCAGTAAGCTGGCGTAAAACGCCGTGATTGGCAAAACCATGGTCTACTCCACATGTTCTAGTTATATCGCGCTGTATTAATCAGCGCTTAATTCAACATTCATGGTTGTCATTAAACGTTATCCGCTAATAAGTTACAAGCAACAAAAAAGGCCGCCTAAGCGACCTTTTGTTGACGTTGTTGGCAATTAACCTAAACGTTCAGCAAGTTCAGTACTCACCTCTTCAACTGGGCGCCTACCGTCAAGCTTGTGGTACTCACAGTTTCCAGCTTCCGCTTCAGCGCTGTAGTAGTTCACAAGCGGCTTTGTTTGCTCATGGTAAATCGCAAGACGCTTACGCACTGTTTCTTCTTTATCGTCATCACGAACGATTAAGTCATCGCCTGTCTCATTGTCTTTACCTTCCACCTTTGGTGGGTTGTAAACAACGTGGTAAACGCGACCTGATGCAGGGTGTACACGACGGCCACCCATACGTTCTACGATTACATCATCAGGAACGTCAAACTCGATGCAATGATCAACAGTGACACCTGCTTCTTTCATTGCATCAGCCTGAGGAATAGTGCGAGGGAAACCGTCTAACAAGAAACCGCCTTTACAGTCATCTTGTGCAATACGCTCTTTTACTAGGCCAATGATAATCTCATCAGATACTAGTTTGCCTTCATCCATTACACGCTTTGCTTCAAGGCCTAGCTCTGTACCTGCTTTAATTGCAGCACGAAGCATGTCGCCCGTTGAAATTTGTGGAATGCCATATTTGCCCATTAAAAACTGAGCTTGTGTGCCCTTACCCGCGCCAGGAGCGCCGAGAAGAATGATTCGCATGAGTGCGTTCTCCGCTTATGATTTTTAAACTTTTTACTTCGGGCACTTTACACATTCAACACTGGGGTGACAAGTGTAAGCAGTACCGTAAAGTTAATCTTAAGACTAATGGCGAATATATGTTCAGCTTATAGGCACTTTTGTAAATTTGCGCCTACACCCATTCAGTAACTCATCCTATTTAAGATGAATAAGCTAGCTCTTAATATGATTAACTTGAAATTTTCGACCGCCAAAATATAACACAATAAAATGGCTAAACTTACTTTTGTTAGTCGTAGAAATAAAAAAACGGGCATTACGCCTAATGCCGATCAGTTAAGAAATATTTT
>NZ_CACSIH010000121.1:0-49563 GCF_902705805.1 Alteromonas alvinellae
GCCGCTCACCTTAAGTGAACGGCATTAGCTGCAAGATGCCTCTTTTTTATGCTTTGACTTAACTAGCCGAGCGTAGATAGTTTTATCAGCGTTTAAGCATTACACCTGCGACAGCTGCGAAAAGTAGACTTGGTAGTAAAGCCCCTAAGAACGGAGGCAGCTGATAGACTAAACTCACTGGGCCAAATACTTCATTAAGAATAAAGAAGCCGAAGCCTGTCAGTACGCCCATGATCACGCGTGCGCCCATTGTAACGCTACGCAGCGGGCCAAAGATGAACGACAATGCCATTAACAGCATTACGCCTACCGAAACAGGTTGGAATACCTTGCGCCACAAGGCGAGTTGATAACGAGAAGGGTCTTGGTCGTTATTTTCTAGGTAGTTCACGTAATCCAGCAGCCCAGTAATAGATAAAGCCTCTGGCTTAACCGCAACAATGCCTAATTTGTCGGGTGTCAGTGTTGAATTCCAACGCATGCGGTTATTTTCATCTACCGTAACATTCGTTTCAGTAAACTTGGTTACTTCAACGTCGCTTAGCCACCAACCGTCGCCGTCGAAGGCCCCATTTTTAGCGTGAGTAATGCTCTCTAGCGACAAGTCAGGGTTAAAGCTAAATATGCTCACATCTTTGAGAGAGTCTTGGCTTAACACCTGACCTATGCTTACAAATCGGTCGCCATCTTTTGCCCACACCAGCTTATCGGAAGAAAATAAACTACCGCCTGAAATAGCTTCAGTTCTTATCTGTTTTGCCTTGGTTTCACTGTACGGGGTTACCCACTCGCCAACGGCCATTACCAATAAAATCATTACAAGGGTCGATTTCATGGCTGAGTTTATGATGTTCCAGCGGCTCATACCGGCGGCCTGCATTACTACCAGTTCGCTGTTACTTGCCAGTACGCCCATACCAATAAGGCCGCCTAACAATGTTGCCATAGGGAAGAACTGCTCTAAGTCGCGAGGCAAGCTTAGCAATACGTAGATAAAAGCGACCAGCATGTCATAGTCGCCTTCGCCAATTTTTCGCAGCTGTTCTACAAATTTAATGAGCGCGCTTAAGCCAATAAGTACGCTAAGCGTAACGGTAATTGTGCCTAACAGCGTACGGGCGATATATAAATCGAGGATCTTAAACATCTACTTTTTCCCCAATACCCAGGCGCGCAGCTCAGTGCCAGTTTTTCTGTCTCGCACAATTAGCATGACACCGATAATCAGCATGATGGTATGTACCCACCACAAGCCAAGCTGAGGTGGCATTTTGCCGTCTTCAAGCACTCGTCTACTTGCTAGTAGCAATAAGAAGTATCCCAAGTAAAGCAGGATGGCAGGGAACATTTTACCAAAGCGCCCCTGACGCGGGTCTACCGCGCTCAGCGGAACCGCAATCAGCACTAAAAATGGTATGGAAAGCGGTATGGCAATACGCCACTGAAGCTCGGCTCTGGCCTCAATACTGTCGTCTTCCCACAGTTCGTCAGTAGGCAGTACGCTTACCTTACGACGAGTTTCGTCGGCAGGTTTATCGGCAATCTGAATTTGGTATTCGTCAAATTCTACTTTGCGGAAAGCCTTTTCAGATTGCTTTCCTTCGTACTGTACCCCTTCTTTTAACACCAAGTTTCTAGTGCCGTCTGGGTTATTAGCGACTTCGCCGGTTTGTGCATACACAACGCGCACCTCGCCTTCGCTATCATCTGTTTGATTTTGCGATAAAAACACTCGTTGTAGTTTATCTTTATTGTCTACATCGTGAACAAAAATAACCGCTTTTTCGTTACCCGTTTGCTGGAATCTACCCGGCATTAGCGCCGAGATTCCGGCTTCGTTGCGGGCTTTTTCGCGTAGCTGATATTCGTTTTCAGCCGCTAATGGCGCGAAATAAAGGGTAATTGCGCCTGTGACTATCATGATAAGTACTGATAAAAACAGCATTACTCTAGTGACGTACCATTCACTAATACCGCAGGCACGCATTACGGTCATTTCACTGTCTACATACAGCCTGCCGTGTGCCAGCATAATACCCAGATAAGCACTGATGGGCAGCACCAATGAAGAGAGGATGGGGGCATATAAACCTAGGAAGCCAAGCACTAGCCCAGCGGGGATATCACCGTCTGACGCATCGCCCAACACGCGCACAAATCGCAAGGTGACAAAAATTGCCATTAGGATAAAGAAAATCGCTAACTGAGATTTCAGCGTTTCCTTAAGTAAATAGCGGAATATCAGCATCTCAGCCCTTCCGGAAAATTAGGAATTTTAGTGAAAGAAAGCACAATTTTGTTTAAACTTACCGTTTTTACAAGTTTTGCCTGCAATCATAAACCGTTTGCATGGTGTTTTGACGCAAATTTAACCTATATTCAATAGGTCTTTAAGCGTGAATTGCAGCGAACTAAAAAGTTATGCTGCGTATTAAAACATAAAGCAGCGCGAAACGTTACGTGATTTTAGTCATCGTGCAAACCATAAACGACGAAAAGCGAGGTGATATCGTGGAGTTTAGTGTAAAAAGTGGCAGTCCTGAAAAACAACGCAGCGCATGTATTGTTGTGGGTGTCTTCGAGCCGCGCCGCCTAACGGCAGTGGCTGAACAGCTAGACGAAATCAGTGAAGGTTATATCAGCAACTTGTTACGCCGTGGCGACCTTGAAGGTAAAGCGGGCCAAATGTTGTTGCTACACAACGTGCCAAATGTACTAAGCGAGCGCGTGCTTTTAGTCGGTTGTGGTAAAGAGCGCGAATTAGACGAGCGTCAGTACAAAAACATTATTGCCAAAACCATTCAAACATTGAATGAAACAGGCTCGATGGAAGCGGTATGTTTCCTTACCGAACTTCACGTTAAAGGTCGCGATACCTACTGGAAAGTACGTCAGGCAGTAGAAGCAACTGAAGACACGCTTTACACCTTTATGCAGCTTAAAACCAAGAAAGGCGAACCACGTCGCCCACTGCGTAAAATTGTATTTAACGTACCTACACGCCGTGAATTAACGGTTGGCGAACGTGCAGTTGAGCATGGTTTAGCCGTAGCTCGTGGTGCGAAAGTAACCAAAGACGTGGCTAACATGCCGCCAAACATCTGTAACCCAGCGTACCTGTGGCAGCAGGCGCAAGAATTGGCGAGTCAGTATGACAGCGTAACTGCTGAAGTGGTAGATGAAACCCAAATGGCTGAGCTTGGTATGCAGTCTTACCTTGCGGTTGGTCGCGGTTCGGCAAATGAAAGCATGATGAGTATTATGCATCACCGCGGTGGTCCAGCTGATCAAGCGCCAATTGTGCTTGTAGGTAAAGGTCTTACCTTCGATTCAGGTGGTATTTCAATTAAGCCTGGCGAAGCCATGGATGAAATGAAGTACGACATGGGTGGTGCTGCAGGCGTACTGGGTACTATGCACACTATCGCGGCGCTGAATCTGCCCATTAACGTTATTGGTGTATTGGCAGGCTGTGAAAACATGCCAGATGGTAAAGCGTACCGCCCGGGTGACATACTAACGACTATGTCGGGTCAAACTGTTGAAGTATTAAATACTGATGCGGAAGGCCGTTTGGTATTGTGCGATGCGTTAACCTATGTAGAGCGCTTCGACCCAGAGCTAGTTATTGACGTAGCCACGCTAACTGGCGCAGCGATTATCGCACTTGGTCACCATGCAACAGCGGTAATGAGCACGCACAACCCGCTTGCTCACGAACTACTTAATGCATCAGAGCAAAGTTCTGATCGCGCATGGCGTTTACCGCTATGGGACGATTATCAAGAGCAGCTTGAAAGCCCATTTGCCGACATGACAAACCTTGGTGGTCGCCCAGCAGGGTCAATTACCGCAGGTTGTTTCTTGTCGCGCTTCACTAAGAAGTACAACTGGGCTCACCTTGATATTGCTGGTACGGCATGGCGCAGTGGTAAGAACAAAGGCGCAACAGGCCGTCCAGTGCCTATGCTGTCTCAGTTCTTAATGAACCGCGCTGATATCAAGTTAGAGGACTAATCATTCATGCCACAAGTGATATTTTATCAACTTACCAGCAGTGACAATGGCGTGGCAGGTCGCGCTAGTGAAGTCATTGCCTCAGCGTTTGCTAATAAGCAGAAAATTAGCGTGCTGTGTGACACACAGTCGCAAGCTGAAGAAGTTGATGAATTGTTATGGCAGCTGCCGGCCGACCGCTTTGTGCCCCATAACCTTTATGGTGAAGGGCCACAATCGGGAACGCCGGTGGAAATTTGTTGGCGGCCAGAGCAGGTAGCCAGACGACAAATGGTGGTGAATGTGGGTTCCGGTATGGTGCCTTCACCCAACCAGCATCGTCAAATCATCGATTTTGTACCCGTGGACGAGAACGCCAAACAGGCCGCGCGGGTAAGATACAAAAACTATCAGCAAGCTGGATGCAACATGCAGTTTAAATCTGCATAAGTCATTCGCGTTTAGCTTCAATTTGAGAGTGTGTAATGGATAAAACCTTCGAACCGCAGTCCATCGAGCAGCAATGCTACAAGTCATGGGAAGAGGCGGGTTTATTTAAAGCTTCAGGTAGCGGCGACCCTTATTGTATTTTGCTCCCGCCACCAAACGTTACCGGTAGCCTTCACATGGGCCATGGTTTCCAACAAACCATTATGGACGCCTTAACCCGTTATCACCGCATGAAGGGCGACAATACGCTATGGCAAGTGGGTACTGACCACGCCGGTATTGCTACACAAATGGTGGTAGAACGCCAACTTAACGCACAAGGCAAGACGCGCCACGATTTAGGTCGCGAAGACTTCATCAAAAAAGTGTGGGAATGGAAAGAGCACAGTGGCGGTACGATCACCGGTCAAATGCGCCGTTTAGGTACGTCACCTGACTGGTCTCGCGAAGTGTTCACCATGGACGAAGACCTGTCTAAAGCCGTAACTGAAGTGTTCGTTAAACTACACGAAGAAGGCCTTATTTACCGCGGTAAGCGTTTGGTTAACTGGGATCCAGTGCTTCACACTGCAGTATCTGATCTTGAAGTACTGAACGAAGAAGAAGACGGCCACATGTGGCACATGCGCTACCCACTTGCAGATGGTAGCGGTGAACTAGTAGTTGCGACAACGCGCCCAGAAACCATGCTTGGTGACACTGCCGTTGCGGTACACCCAGATGACGAGCGTTATCAAGGCTTTATCGGCAAAGAAATTAAGCTACCGATTACTGGCCGTTTAATTCCGGTTATCGCCGATGACTATGTAGACCAAGAATTCGGTACAGGCTGCGTTAAAATTACCCCTGCTCACGACTTCAACGACTACGATATGGGTAAGCGTCATAACTTGCCTATGATCAACATTCTTACCGACGATGCGAAAATTAATGATGATGCGCCAGAGGCGTATCGCGGTTTAGATCGCTTCGACGCCCGTAAGCAAATTGTTGCTGATTTAGACGCACAAGGCGCATTGGTTAAGATTGAGCCGCACAAGCTTAAAGTGCCGCGCGGCGACAGAACGGGGGCGGTAATTGAACCATACCTAACTGACCAGTGGTATGTAGCCGTTGAGTCTCTTGCTAAACCTGCAATTGAAGCGGTTGAAAGCGGCGAAATTCGTTTTGTGCCAGAGAACTGGAACAAGACTTACTACCAGTGGATGCACAACATTCAAGACTGGTGTATTTCACGTCAGCTGTGGTGGGGACACCGCATTCCAGCGTGGTACGACGAAAACGGCAACGTTTTTGTTGGCCGCACCGAAGAAGAAGTGCGTGAAAAGCACGGCCTTGGCAGTGACGTAACCCTTTCACAAGACGATGATGTACTAGATACCTGGTTCTCAAGCGCACTATGGCCGTTCGCGACTATGGGCTGGCCAGAAGAAACGCCAGATCTAGAAACCTTTGTACCGTCTTCAGTGCTAGTAACCGGCTTTGACATCATTTTCTTCTGGGTTGCCAGAATGATTATGATGACCAAGAAATTCACGGGCAAAATTCCGTTTAAAGACATCTACATTACTGGTCTTATCCGCGATGAGAACGGCGATAAAATGTCAAAGTCGAAGGGCAATGTGCTTGACCCAATCGATTTGATTGACGGTATTGATATTGAGTCGCTAGTTACTAAACGCACTGCTGGCATGATGCAGCCTCAGCTCGCTGAGAAGATTGCTAAGCGCACTCGCAAGCAATTCCCTGATGGTATTCAGGCCTACGGTACAGACGCACTGCGCTTTACTTTTGCAGCTATGGCGTCAACCAGCCGTGATATCAACTTTGATATGGCCCGTGTTGAAGGCTATCGCAACTTCTGCAACAAGATTTGGAACGCATCGCGTTTCGTATTGATGAACGCAGAAGAGCACGATACAGGTCGTGACGGTGGCGAAATGGTGCTTAGCATGGCGGATCGCTGGATTTGGGCTAAGTTCCAACAAACGCTAGTTGAGTTTGAAAAAGCGCTTGAAGACTACCGTTTCGACATTGCTGCGCAAACCGTTTACGAGTTCACTTGGAACCAGTTCTGTGACTGGTATCTAGAGCTAACTAAGCCAGTGCTTAACAATGACGCCAGCACCGAAGCTGAAAAGCGCGGTACGCGTCATACGCTTATTAACGTACTTGAAAGCCTGCTTCGCTTATTGCACCCGTTAATGCCATTTATCACCGACACTATCTGGCAGCGCGTTGTGCCTCTGAGTGCACTTAAAGTGGAAGAGGGCGCAAGCATTATGGTTCAGGCATTCCCTGAAGTTGATGAAGCGAAACAAGACGACAAAGTACTTGCTGATATCGAGTGGGTGAAGAAGTTTATCGTGGGTATTCGTAATATCCGTGGTGAAATGGATATCTCGCCAAACAAACCGCTTAATGCGCTACTTAAAAACGTTAGCGACGAAGACGCACGTCGTCTTGATGCGGCTAAGGCATTCCTCGATAAGCTTTCTAAGCTTGAAACCGTTACTGTATTGAAAGACGGTGAAGAAGCGCCAGCCAGCGCAACAGCGCTTGTGGGTGAGATGGAAATTCTTATCCCAATGGCAGGGCTTATCGACAAAGACGCAGAGCTTGCTCGTATTACTAAAGCCATGGAGAAAATCGAGAAAGACGTATCTCGTACTCGTGGCAAGTTGGGTAACGAGAAGTTCGTAAGTAATGCGCCAGAAGCGGTAATTGAAAAAGAACGCGCTAAGTTGGAAGAGGGTGAAAAAGCCCTAGCCAAACTTAAAGAACAGTTCGAGACCATTAAAGCGCTGTAAAGCTTAATGTAATTGCCCATTGATTGCCCGTACAAGGAGCAGTTAAGCGAGCGAATAGTAAAAGGGTTACCAATAGGTAACCCTTTTTTGTTGGCAGTTTAAATAAACGATAACAGCTTGCTCGGCTATCGCATATCCAAAAACTATGCGCTCTAGAATACAGGTCGGTTATTATTACTTGCCTAAATATTCTCTGAGCATACTTATCAGCGACTTTTGCTTAATAGGTTTGGTCAAATAATCATTCATACCAGCGTCTATCGCGCTTTGTTTATCTTCTTTCATGGCATTGGCTGATAGTCCAATGATTGGCACGCCGGTAAAGCCTTTCTCGCGAAGTTGTTTGGTAGCTTCATATCCGTCCATCACCGGCATTTGCACGTCCATTAAAATTAAATCGTACTGAGGGGCGTTTTCTACTTTTTGTACTGCTTGCTTACCATCTTCAGCAATATCAAACGTAAGTCCTAGGTTTGTTAGAATTTCACCGGTAACGAGTTGGTTTATATTATTATCCTCTACGAGCAATATGTGCCCTTCAAGATTCGAGCTCTCGGGTTCCTCTTTATATTCTTGGCTTTGATAATTAGCATCTTTTGCGATTATTTGGTGTACAAAACGTTCAAATTGGGCGGGTGTGAAAGGGTGCATAATTAAGGGGCCTTTCCACAGCGAGTCATATTTAGACTGCAGGGCACTGCCAGCGCTCTCCATCACTAAGCCTACTGACTTTCCGCTTTCTAAAAGGCTGTTCAGCCAGCTAATATTTTTCCTAAACAAGCTAAATTCATGAACATCGACAACAATATGGTCGGGGAGAGTAGTAGCATCTTTAGCATCTTCAATTGACATACTTGATGCTGTCGACAGCTGAATTTGAGTGCAATAGGCTTCTGGGAGTAACGGCGATTCAGTTACGTAAAGGCTATTAGTAGGCAACTGTGGGGAGTTTTGTAACACCCCTGGCTGATTCTTAAATGCTTTAAGAGGAAGCTCAACCTCGAATCTACTGCCTTTCCCCATAGTAGAGGTTGCATGAATGCGTCCATCCATAAGCTCAGTAAGCTGGCTGACAATGGCAAGGCCTAATCCAGTACCGCCGTATTTGCGGTTAGTTGAGCCATCAGCCTGTGTAAAAGGCTTAAATATTTTATCGAGCTGCGCTGGGCTCATGCCTATACCTGAGTCGGTAATTCGCATAATGAGGTTTAGTAGGTTACCTTTTTCATTCAAGTTACCGTCAAACTCTATATCTATACGCCCTTGTTCGGTAAATTTCACGGCGTTGTTGCCAATGTTCATAATAATTTGAGCAATGCGCAACGGATCGCCTATAACCTGAGGTGGTATGCTAGGGTTAACCGTAAAATGAACAGATAGATTTTTTTCTTTTGCGCGTAGCGCTATTACCGCGATGAGGTTGTCAAATAGCGAGTGCAGTGAAAAGCTAACCTCTTCTATCTTCAATTCGCCTGCTTCAATCTTTGAAAAGTCCAGAATGTCGTTAATTACGCTCAGTAATATTTGCCCAGAGTACGAAGCTTTATCAAGATAGCCTCGTACTGTTGGTGATATTTCTTGCTGTTGGGCTAGTTCTATCAGGCCAATGATACCATTCATGGGGGTACGAATTTCATGGCTCATATTCGCTAAAAACATGCTTTTAGATGCGGTAGCCTGCTCGGCTTTTACTTTAGATTCGGTGATGACCTTGTTTAAGTTTTCCAGCTGAGAGTTCATCGATCTCGCTTCGTTTAATAGCTTTTCCGTTTCTCGGTTTTTATCACTGAATACAAGAGCGGCTCTGGCTAGCTTTCCTATTTCGTCTTTGCGACTACTGCCCGGAATATTGGAGATTTGCACGCCTTCCGCGAGCTTGTTGAAAACTTCGGTAATAGAGCGGATTGGGCCAAGGATACGAAATGTTGAAAACAGTGCAGCGGCTAAAGCAAGCAAAATCGCAAATAGAGAAAAGAGCTCACCATTACGCTGTGTTTTCTCTGCTATTTGGTAAGTACGCTGTGTAACAACCTCTGAGTGAGTACTAACTTTTTTTGCTAATTCGCCGCTTAAATAGAGAAACTCATTAGCAGAGCCTGCCATCACTACATTAACCAGAAAAAGATTGCCTTGTGTTATTTGAGTCAGTTTAAAAAAGTCGTTTTTTATTCTGCCTATAATTCGCTCCACGCGCTGCTGCAGTCCAGCATTGGCTGAGAAGGATATGTGCATTAAAGCGTCAACAGAGTCATTGAATGTCTTGATGAATCTCATATCAGGCTTCATCAAGTATTTTAACATTGCATTTTCTGTTTGAATTAGAATGATCTTTGCATCTTCTACAGAAGTCGCTGAAACCTCTCCTTTCGCTAGTGCCTTATCGAGTTCACTTTCAAGCAAGGTAATATCAGACATAGTCCCTTGATCGACGAGATTGTCTCTTTCTGAGCGCGCTTCAACAACCTGAGAGAAGTTCTCTTGATAAGCGTTTAGGTGCTCTCTCATTCTACTGAGAATTTGATTGCTGTCGTCTTTTTGATTGGAATGCTCGTTAACCTCTGCAAGTTTATCGAGCTTGCTGTTAATGGTAACCATCAGGCGGCTAAAACGGGTTATAGCCGACTTACTTGCATTTTCTTTGAAGATTAAAACATTACGCTGAAGGTCGACAACGTCCCGTTCAAGCTCTTTTACAATGCCTACATCAATGACGGCTTTAGCCGCGGATGCCACGCCTTTATTTAAAACCTCTTGGTTTTTTCGCGCTACGAAGCCTTGAGCAAGTATTAGTGCAACTAAGGCAAGTAATACTGTTATAAGCTGTACTCGGATTGACGATAACATATGAGCTCGGGGAACCTTATTCCATTTAAGAAGCGGTATTACACTGCGTCATGCAGTGATAAATTCGTACCATTTTTGTAAGCTATATTCATAGCTTGGCATAACCGTATTCCAAACTGCAACATTACTGAATCGTTCTTCGTAACTGCCACCAGTTCTTTGTGCGCCTTTTTGTACACTCACTTTGCCATCAGTGCCTTTTAGTGGTTCAGAAGCAACTTTGCCCTTATACCAGTAGTCCCACTCAGCCTGCGATAAATATTCTGCAGAACGTTGGGGGTTCGAAATGTAATACCCCTGCCTTGCTATGAATGCACCCGGCCAACCCGACAGCCACCAGTTCATATATTCATAGGCTACATCTTTCACTCTGCCTTGGGTAGCAGAAGAAAGGCACATTACCCCGTGCCACCCTCGGTATCCCTCTTTTGGAGCCGCGAAAGTGACGGGAATATTTTGACCATTCAGTGCGGAGACCGCGGGTGAGAACATGCTTTCAACTGCGACACGACCACTTTTCATAAATTCAACGGATTCAGGAACCGATGTCCAAAAACCGCTAAAGTGACTCAACTGATTTAACTCTATAAGCAGGTTAAACAAGTCGTCTAGCTCGTATTCGGTGATAGCACCAATATCTTTGAAAGTGATAAAACCTTTCGCCTGCGCGGCTAATGCTAAATCGAATAATCCGATGGTAGGGTCATTTACGATGCCGACTTTTCCAGAAAAGTGACGATCTAGCAGCCAGCCCCAACTTTCTTCTTGCCCCTGCAGTTCAGTCGGGAGCTTTGACCTGTCATAACCAAATGAATCCACGTTATGTACGTAAGGCAAAAAGCTGATGGCATCGGTGTGCTTTTCACCTAAAGAGGCGTCTTCTTGCACATTAATAATCTTGTGCGGCGCGTCGCCGGCGCCCATACGCGCATTTTCAGTAAGCTTACCGGTTTTGCTTAAGTCGTTTATTTCTTCCCAATAGCGAAGGCGCTTTTTTTGTATCGGTTGAATAGCCTTTGCGCGCCACAGAACATTAATACTATTTGACCATTGCTCGTATAAGTCGAACGACTGAGGGTTCATAGATGCCTTTTGCAGCACAGTGGCACTGCCGCCAGGTTCAAACGCTATGTTAATACCTAAGTCTTCGATAGCGCGCTGTCGGATAGCTTCCTGTAATGTTACGTGAGTACCCATAACACGCAGCGTGGGCTTTGTTTTACCGATAGCGAAGGGAGTAATGCCTGCAGTCAACCCTAATGCTAGTCCGCCTTTGAGTAAGGTGCGACGTGCCGCAGAAGAATTATTGGTCTTACAAGGCTTAGTAGGCATTATGAAAGTCCGTATAAGAAGTATCCTAAATAACATTCTGGCATCTATTTTATAGACTTACCAAGGAATGTTTAAAAATAGCTTAATGCAGCAGTGGGTTTGACATATCTGGTAACACTTCATTGGTGGCAAAATATGACTTTGCTTCTATTGTTAAGATATCAAAATGATATCAAAGGTGATCGATATGCAAGAAAAGAAGGGTTTCTCAGTCAACGGATATTTGATGATCTGTGTTTTATTAGTTGCACAGGCTGCGGCTTTTTTCTATGCGGTTGAGGGAAGCCCCGAAGGCGGAATTATTTTTAGTCTTCTGGTTGGTGCACTCTGGATGGGGTATTTTATGGTGCAGCCGAATCAAGCCAAGGTGATGACTTTTTTTGGTAGCTATGTTGGTACCGTGTCCAATGTAGGTTTGCGCTGGACCATTCCATTGTTTCGCCGAACCAATATCTCACTTCGCATAAGAAACTTCGAAAGCGCCAAAATTAAAGTGAATGACAACCAAGGGAACCCTATTGAAATTGCGTCAATTGTGGTGTGGAAAGTCACGGATACTGCAGAAGCCGTATTTGATGTAGACGATTATGAAAGCTTTGTTCGCATTCAGAGTGAATCTGCTATTCGTAATATGGCAAGTAGTTTTCCTTATGACCCTCGCGATGATGAGCAAGCTGAAGTGGCCCTTCGCAGCCACCCGATAGAGATCTCAGAACGGTTACAAGAAGAAATTCAGGCGCGTTTAGCGAAAGCAGGGATCACTATATTAGAGTCTCGTATTAGCCATCTTGCCTATGCGCAGGAAATCGCAAGCGCGATGTTACAACGCCAACAAGCCTCAGCTATTGTCGCAGCACGCAAACAGATTGTGGATGGCGCAGTAGGAACGGTTGAAATGGCGCTTCAACGACTAAATGAAAAAGGTGTCGTAGAGTTAGATGAAGAGCGCAAAGCGACCATGATCAGCAATCTCCTCGTTGTACTGTGCGGTGATAAGTCAACGCAGCCTGTTATTAATACAGGTACAATTTACTAATAAAGTTTAGTTTCTAATTATGGTGTCGTAGCAACTTAAAGCGGCACATAAGGTTTTTATTTTGGCAAAGAAAAAAGCGTATCCTCTCCGGATAAATGAAAATGTACTTGCCGCTATGGAAAGGTGGGCCGCTGATGATTTACGTAGTGTTAATGCACAAATTGAGTATGTATTAAGACAAGCGCTTGTTAAGCAAGGTAGAGTCAAGCTTGTAGAAAAGGTGGTGGTGGAAGTTGAAGAAATACAACCGTCGAAGAATGATGGTTTATAAGGGCCATTAAGGGATCGTTGGGTTTAGCGGCGCGAGAATGTTTAGAGTAAGCGGTAGGCGCTTTTTTAATGTCGATTAAAGCACTTTTCTTGATTTATCGTCTAAAGGCTTTGGCGCTGATATTGGTGAAATATTCTCACCTTCTTGAATGCACTCCACTGTATTTCTTCCACTATTTTTTGCTTTGTAGAGCGCTTTATCGGCATAGGTGAGAAGTTGTTTGGGGCTTTTGTGCTGGAGTTCATTTGTTTGCACTGCACCAATGCTCACCGTGATTTTATGGCCTTTTAGAAGCGGCTGGGTCTCGTGTAATTTGCTGACTTTTTGTCTAAGTCTATCCAGTATTTGGTGGGGCGAAACTTGGCTTAGAAGCACAATGCAAAAAGCAAATTCTTCTCCTCCAATCCTGCCTATTGCGTCTTCGGAGCGAAAAAAACTCTGCATTGTTTGCGCTACGATGGTTAATACTTCATCACCAAACCCATGCCCTAAGTTATCGTTTATTGATTTAAAGTGATCAACATCAGCAATACCTACCAGTACTTCATAGCTGTTGCGCTTGGCAAACATTAACGACTTAGAGAAAGCATCCATAAAGGCACGCCTGTTGGGAATATTTGTTAGGGCATCAAAATATGCCAGCTTTTCTAATTTGAGATTAGCGTCGCGTAGTTCACTTGTGCGTTCATGCACTTAACTTTCTAAATCGTGTTTTATTCGTTTCAACTCTGAGTTTCTTTTATCAAGCTGTTCAGACTGAAACTTCATCTCGCTTACATTGCGCTGAACGGCAGCAAAGTGTGTAACTTCACCAAAATCGTTAGTCAGCGGGAATATGTTCATTTGCACCCAGAACGGTGTGCCTGTTTTTGTATAGTTCAACAGTGTTTCCGTACACGGATGTTGTTCGATAAGGGCTTGGCGAATGCGATCAGTGGACGCTTTGTCTGTTAAAGTTCCTTGAAAAATTCTGGGCGTTTCGCCTATTAATTCTTCTAAGGAATACTCAGTATGTTTACAGAGAGCTTCATTAGCGTAAATGATCTTGGGAGAGAGTGGGGCGTTGATGTTTTTCGCTTCTGTCACCAAGATCATGTCCTGTGAATTTTGCACAATGTCTTTATAGGAAAAGTCGTTTATTTTTGTGGTAATGTTCGTAAAGTAAACGACGACAAAGGGAGGTGTAATTCCGTTTCCGCTATGTTTCTCTGGGTAGGCATTTACATTAAACCAAGCGGTCTTTTCTATTGTTTTGTCGATAATGCCTAATATTTGATTATCTACAGGTTTGCCCGTAGATAGCACTCGTACTACGGGTAATTCATCGTAGGAAAGCCGTCGGTTTTGCCTATCAATGAATTCCCACGCCTCTACATCCATGCTTTTGTCTTTTAGTTCTTCAAGGCTTAAACTAAGCATCGACGCAGCAGCAGGGTTGGCATACTCCACAGCGCCAGAAGCATTGTGAATAACCACGCCAATTTGCGTGTTTTCTAATAGATTAAACAAGTTAACATTGTTGAAACTCATTGCACTACACCACTTGAAAGCGTCAGTTTGTACGGTTTTTCTATGTACATTGGCGAATCAACGTCAATTAGAGAGAGGGGTTAACTTATATATTAGACTTTAGTTTAAGAAATAGCCAAAAGCTGTGTTTCAAACAGCTTTTGGCGAGAGCGAACTTAGAAGGGAAAATTAATGGCGAGAGGGTTTGTTTAACCGTCTTTTGAGTACAATCCCCCCTAGAAAAAACAATGAAAGTACTGACCAGGCTCCGCCGTGTTCTTCTACTATCACAACCGAATCTTCTACAATATATTCGTTGTTTTCACTCTCAAGAGCGAGGTAGGCCAATGCACTGTCGTCATAGGCATCGGTAAATGCCACCAGTACTTCAGTATCTGCATCGTAAAGTTCCAATAAGATGTCGTATTCGCTAGGTGGAAAGCCAGATATCAACGAACTTTCGATAGTGAAGGTATCGGTTGAATCTTCTGAATAAATATAAAACTCAGACGACACGTGGATGGCTTCGTAAATACCGTCTTTACCTAAATACAAAACCGCGTATACCGGTGCCCGAGTAAAAATAGTGTCGGCATCAAATTCAATCGAAAATGCAGAGTGGTAACCATCGTAATCAATATCTTGTTCGAGCGTTACCCAGCTTTCATAAATCCAGAACTCATTATCGCTGCTTACTACAATGTCGCTAGATGATTTGTTTACACCCAAATGTTGTTGATGTTTATTGGTTTTACTGAGTGTATTTTGTTGCGTGCCAGTGTCATCGGTAGATTGCTTAACCACACTGTTATTAGACAGAACGTCTGTTGTTTTAGGCAAAAGTGATTCAGCGGCTACAAAGGGGTGGTCGTAGCGGAATTCGGTAGAGATAACCTGTTTATCTTCTGATTTACTGTCAGGACTTGCATGTGCAGGTGATACAAGCGCAAGCTGTAATGTGGCGATAGCAGAGTATGCAGTAAGTGTTAATACTAAGTTTTTCATCTGTCCATCCTTTTCCAATCGATAATGACAGGGTCATTGTTAATCAAAAAAGATGAACAAAAGCTGAAGAGTAACTTAATGGCTCCTCAGCTTGTGAAATAGGCGGTTAGGTTTAGTCGTCGAAGAAATGGTCCTCTTCTTCGTATTCACCTTCCTCGCGCGGTTCAAAGTACGTACCCCATCCATCGTAGGTCACGTCGTGCTTGTCGGCAATTTTTAGCAAAGTGTCAGAGTCCGCATTAAGCTTTTCAATATTAAGCTTTCTTTCTACCACGGCGTCGAAGCAAAAAATGGTCTCGCCATCATCTAGCATGAGCTCTTCAGCATCTGTCACTTCAAAACCGGCTTTGAACGCATCAACGGCTGCCTTTTCTAACACGTCGAAGTCGGTGCTGGCGAAGTGGTGCTCAATGGTGTAGTCGGCATCGGCTTGACTGCCATCTTCTAGAAGGGCATCAATA
Organism: Alteromonas alvinellae; assembly: GCF_902705805.1. Taxonomy (NCBI): domain Bacteria; kingdom Pseudomonadati; phylum Pseudomonadota; class Gammaproteobacteria; order Alteromonadales; family Alteromonadaceae; genus Alteromonas; species Alteromonas alvinellae. The sequence continues at coordinate 15,715 of NZ_CACSIH010000121.1, forward strand.
GTTTCTTGGTTAAACTCGTACCACTCTTCTCTTTCATCGAACTGGGTCATAATAAACACTCGTTAGCAATTTAGGCGCAAGTTTACCTGCTTTTTTCCAGTTCATCGACCTGTGTATTAAGCGCATCAAACTTTTGTTTCATTTCATCGTTAAAGTGCGCCATCCACTCTTTGATCGAACGCTCTTCCGTTAGCGGTTCAGGCGAAGAAATATCAATAAGCACAATCCCGTTGTCCCAACGATTCCACTTTACTTTATTGTGTAGGTTACTGGCCGTTACCATAACAATCGGCTCATTGGTGGTTTTGGCTAACCGAAATGCGCCTTGCTTAAAAGGCAGTATACCTCTTCCGTAACTTCTGGTGCCTTCAGGAAATAGCCAAACAGATGTTCTCTTCTTAGCGATACGGTTGGCGGCAATATCCAAGGTATTGCGCGCTTTTCCTGAATTTTTTCTATCGATCATGATGTTCCCAGACAGCCAATAAATTTGGCCGAAGATAGGGATCCACTTCAAACTTTTTTTGCCAATAGTGACCACGCCGGGAAGGGCAGCTTTACAAATTGTAATTACATCAAAGCTGTTTTGATGATTAGCGATAAAAACATAGGGCTCGTTCGTTTTTACAGCGGGGTCTCTTTGTATAACAATTTTGAGGCCCACTATTTTAGCCATAAGCGAATACAAACTACCGGCGGCATGCACGTTATCTTTATGAAAAGGGCGCACAATACAAATGATCAGCAAAATAATGTTGATTAATAAAAAGGCGATAAACAGTGCCGGTATGCGAAATAAAGCGATCAAAACAACTCCTAGATACAATTGACGCGCGCAGTATAGATGAAGTTTCAGCGTACACTTGTCCGATGAGTTTTTACAGCATTAAGGCTTACAAGGTACATCACTCGTAAAAGTTCCTCTTTTATCACCTTTAGTATGAGGAAATTTTGCCGATACCGAATTACAATAAGCAATAGTTTAATTGAACCTGACTCGGTAACCAGTACATGCAGACATTTACTCCAGATGACCTAGAAGAGGATATTCTTGCTGACCTTATGGAGGAAATAAATGAACTCTACGAATCAAGCGAGCAAACCTTGATTGAGCTAGAGCTTCGCCCTGAAGATAACGAACTGCAGCGTGCTCTGTTTCGCTCAATCCACACCATTAAAGGCGACTTGGGCTTGGTTAATTTCTCTCCCATGATCCCGCTCTTGCAGCATGTCGAAGACTTGCTCGATTACTTGCGCAAGGGACAGGTAGCGTATACCAGTACTATGAGCGACTTGGTGCTGCTTACTATGGACAGGGTTAAAGCCTTTGTTGAGGCTGTGATGGCTGACGGTAAAGCTGAGTATGACGATAACCTCCATAATCAACTGGTATTGGCAATTGGTCGTGTAACACCAGAAAATACAGCGGAACACGAGAAGCGCCTTACTGAAGCGGTTTTACTGTTAAATCCGGCGTTAGATATTGTTGCCGATGATGATGACCCGCAAAGTGTTCAGATAAAACCACCTACATTAGCAGCAACGGGTATACCAAAAGACATTAGCAGTGAAAAGAAACAAGATATTTTGTTTTTCCGTGACCTAATGCAAACCATTGAACGTCGCTCTAATTATTGGGGGGGAAGGGGCGATCGTATTGCTAAGTTAGCTATGTATATCAACGACGTTGCGGAAAAGCCGATTGACGAAGACCAACTGGCGGTAGCCAGTTATGTTCATGATTTCGGCATGGCGTTTATGCCATTAAAGTTATTGCACAAAGGCGATGAATTAAGTGACATCGAGTTCAACCTAATGCGCTCGCATGTTTACAAAAGTGCGCGTCTTTTAGAGCACCTAGACCAATGGGATATGGCCCGTAAAATAGTGATGCAGCATCACGAGCGCACCGATGGAACCGGTTATCCGCTAGGCATAAAAGAAGACGATATCTGTGAAGGCGCTAAGCTGCTTGCTATTGTTGATACCTACGACGCAATGACGCACCCAAGGGCGCACAATGAAGATAATGTGCTTTCTAAAAAAGAAGCGGTAATTGAGATCAATCGTAGTGCCAAAGGGCAGTTTAGTATGAAATGGGTGCGACTGTTTAATCAGGCTATGACAGCGCTTTTAACTAAAGGGCAGTAATTAATCACTGGCGCTATCACATCATGGCTGCGGGCTTGGAATTACAGGTGGCTATGAGATAGCAGAAGGTTCCCTCTGCTATCTGAAAAGCGTTAAGGTCTAGTTAACCCCTAACTCTTTAAGCTTACGGGTAAGCGTATTTCGCCCCCAACCTAAACGCTTAGCCGCATCTTGCTTGTGACCATGCGTGTGTTGAAGTGCACGCTCAAGCATAACACGCTCGAAAGTCAGCATAGCGTCGTTAAGGATATTATGATGGCCATCCCGAAGCTGTTTGTCGGTCCAGCTAGCGAGTAAATCTGGCCAATCACCCGATTCGGCACTAGGTTTTTCAATACTGCTATCACCATGAATTTCCGGTGGCAGATCGCTGGGTAAGACCTCTTGCCCACTTGCCATTACGGTTAACCATCTGCATACGTTTTCAAGCTGCCTAACGTTACCAGGCCAGGGTAGTTGAGACATTACGCGCTCAGCTTCTTTAGAAATGCTTTTAGCTTCTACATCAAGCTCTTTGGCAGCTCGGCGAAGGAAGTGGCGCGTTAACAGCGGAATATCTTCGCGGCGTTCGTTCAGCGATGGAAGGTGTACACGAATAACATTTAAACGATGAAATAAATCTTCCCTAAATTTACCTTCAGCAACCCTTTGTTCTAGGTTTTGGTGTGTAGCGGCAATGATGCGCACGTCCACACTTACTGACTGGTGACCACCTACGCGATAAAACTGGCCATCGGCAAGCACACGTAAAAGGCGGGTTTGCACGTCTAACGGCATATCACCGATTTCATCCAAGAACAGTGTTCCACCATCAGCCTGTTCAAAGCGGCCTTGACGAGCAGCTTGGGCTCCCGTGAAGGCGCCTTTTTCATGACCAAACAGCTCAGACTCGACCAAGTCAGCCGGAATTGCCGCCATATTAAGCGCTATGAAAGGTTTGCTCGCTCTTGGGCTGTGTCTGTGAAGCGCATGCGCCACCAGTTCTTTACCCGTACCCGATTGGCCGTTGATAAGCACGCTAATTGAAGAACGTGAAAGTCTACCTATGGCACGGAAAACTTCCTGCATAGCAGGCGCTTCGCCGATAATTTCTGTTACCACATCTTCAACTTGCGTTTTTGAAACGGTTGATTGCTCTCTTGCGTGAGCAAGCGCACGTTGGGATAAGGTTACCGCTTCGTCAATATCAAAAGGTTTTGGCAGGTATTCAAATGCCCCTTTTTGATAAGCATTCACAGCACTGTCTAAATCCGAATGCGCTGTCATAATGATGACAGGCAGCAGTGGGTGCGATGCATGTACTTCGTTCAGTAACGTCATGCCGTCCATTTGTGGCATTCTTATATCTGAAATGATGACTTCAGGGGCTTGACCGCTTTGAAGTTGAAGCAATAAATCTTCAGGGTTTTCAAAACTCAAACAGCTGATGTCAGCTGCTTGTAAGGCCTTTTGCAGCACCCAACGAATAGAACTGTCATCATCGACAATCCACACAGACTCATTCGTCATCGTCTGTCTCCTTACGATCTATTGGTATGTAAATTACGAACTCAGTGTGACCAGGGTAGCTGTCTACATCTATTTTGCCGCCGTGGTGGTTTATTAGGGTTTGTGATATGGACAAACCCAGCCCAGAGCCATTTTGCTTACTCGTGACCATGGGATAGAAAAGTGTATCTTTAATTTCAGCTGGAATGCCTGGACCGTTATCAATGATCTTAATTTTTGCTACCAGTGCATGACGCTTTGTTTGAATTGTCATTTGACGTTCTATTCGCGTCACCAGCCTAATTTCGGGATTAGGTGTTTGACTTTCGGTTAGTGCCTGAACGCTATTGCGCACAATGTTGAGTACCGCTTGCTGAATCATGTCAGGGTCGAGCATGAGAGGTGGAATACTTGGATCATAGTCGCGCACTATAGTTATGGGGTTGTCCGAGTCAAAACGCATTAAGCTACGTATTTTTTCAAGTGCTTGATGCACGTTACTCTCTTCGAACCGAGGTAATGAATTCGGCCCTAGCAAGCGGTCAACTAAGTTTCTCAGGCGATCAGATTGCTCAATGATCATGCGCGTGAATTCTTTATGCTCTTCCGTCAGCTCTTTTTCTAATAACTGTGCTGCGCCCCTAATACCGCCCAGCGGGTTTTTTATCTCGTGAGCCAGACCTCTCACTAATTCTCGTGCCGCGTAGTGCTGCGCGTTTTGTAAATTCTCTCGAGAAATACGCTTTTGCTGGTCAATTTTTTTTACTTCAAATAGCAGTCGTGGGCCGTCTTCGAAGTGCAAGTTGGTAACGGTTAAGTCGGCAGATACATAGCGGTTATCTCGAAAAGCCAACTTAATTTCGTTTTCGGTGAAATCTTCACCTTTTCTGATGGCAGCTTTAAGTCGGGTGGTTTCTATTGTGCCCGGCAAGAAAAAATCTTGGAGGGGGTGTCCGATAAGTTGTTTCAACCCAGTTTCAAACAATGCTTCTCCCGCATGGTTGGCGTAAACAATTGAAAGTTTGTTGTCTACCATTACCAATGCGGTATTAAGGCTATTGATAAGCTGTTGTGTTTCTAACTCGGTGGAATGCATCCGAGCTCGTCTCCTTTGCACCATAATTGTGCATTGTAGCTTGCAATGAAGCGTTGCGCGAATAAAGAGACCAAGATGAAATATTCACTGAACCTCTATGGTGCGCATACACAACAGTGGTTGCACGCTATTAGTTATTAATTAACGCCGATGCCTGATGAAGGTAAAGGGTTTGTAATGGAGACGATGCAAGAGTCTTGCCCGTATTGTTCGTGAGTTCAACTTTATAAGTATGTGCCCCACGATGGATACCAGAAAGCTTAAAAACGCCTGAACTATTGCTAGCTAATGGGGCGTCGTCAAAGATTAATCGGTAGATTGGCGCTTTGGTTGCACCAGGTTGTGCCGCAGAGATGGTTAACTCTCCTAAGTTATTTCGGATTGTCGCTTCCGGTGCAGGTGACTTAATGACTACGCGATATTTGAGCTTGGGGGCAGCCGGCTTCGCAGGGGGAGGTGGGGTAACCTTTGCCGCGGTTACTACGTTTTGCGTTTTTACATCGAACGCTAAGGGTTCTGCGTTTTGCTGCGGCTTGTCGGTGTAAGTCACAGAGCCGTCTTTACCTACCACCTTGTATATGGTCATTGGAGAGGTAGCTGCAGCTGACGTTGTATTGTCGCTTTGTTCGGTTTTGCTTTCTTGTGCTTCTTGTTGGGTACTTTCTTGGCTCAGCATTTCCGCTTGCACAGGCAGTAAGCCGTTGCCGCTACTTAGTAATAGCGAAAGTAAGCAAATGTGTCGCGTCATGTTGTGCACGTGTCGTTACCTGATTAATCTGGTTTTGGCTAGCTGGCTAATTCACATAGCTTGCTACGTTTGGCTTATTGATAACCTCTTTAGATGTATGCAAATGCAAGCGGGCAAAGCCCTGTGCGCAGTTGATGCAGCATGAAAGAGTGTTCGTTAGCATAGCTATAAAAACATAGTAGATAAATCGTACGCATAAAAAAAGCCCGCAGAGCGGGCTTTAGTATAAATTGCTATACAGTGCGGATTTACACGCTGTAGTACATGTCGAACTCAACTGGGTGAGTAGTCATGTTAAGTTTGGTTACTTCTTCAGACTTAAGGTCGATGTATGCATCAATCATGTCGTCAGTCATAACGCCACCTGCTTTAAGGAAGTCGCGGTCGTTATCAAGAGCTTCAAGCGCCATTTCTAGCGAGCTTGCAACTGTTGGAATTTCAGCAGCTTCTTCTGGCGGTAGGTCGTACAAGTCTTTATCCATTGAATCACCAGGATGGATCTTGTTCTTAATACCGTCGATACCCGCCATAAGCATAGCGGTGAACGCTAGGTATGGGTTGGCTGTTGGATCAGGGAAACGTACTTCGATACGACGCGCTTTATCGCTAGTTACGTGAGGAATACGAATAGACGCAGAACGGTTACGTGCAGAGTATGCAAGCATTACCGGTGCTTCGAATCCAGGAACTAGACGCTTGTATGAGTTAGTAGAAGCGTTAGCAAACGCGTTGATTGCGCGCGCGTGCTTGATAATACCACCGATGTAGTAAAGTGCTTCTTCAGAAAGGCCTGCGTACTTGTCACCCGCGAAGATGTTTACGCCGTCTTTAGAAATAGACTGGTGGCAGTGCATACCAGAACCGTTATCGCCAACTAGAGGCTTAGGCATAAAGGTAGCAGTTTGGCCGTATGCGTGTGCAACGTTGTGAACAACATACTTATAAACTTGGATTTCGTCAGCTTTCTTAACTAGCGTGTTGAATTGGCAAGCAATTTCGTTTTGGCCAGCAGTTGCTACTTCGTGGTGGTGCGCTTCGATAACAAGGCCCATTTCTTCCATAACTAGACACATTGCTGCACGGATATCGTGCGCAGAGTCCACTGGTGGTACTGGGAAGTAACCGCCTTTAACGCCAGGGCGGTGTGCCATGTTGCCGCCTTCAAACTCTTCGCCAGAGTTCCACTTTGCTTCAGAAGAGTCAATCTTGTAGAAAGAACCCGCCATGTCAGTGTGGAAGCGTACGTCATCAAAAAGGAAAAACTCTGGCTCTGGGCCGAAGAAACATGTGTCACCGATGCCAGTTGATTTTAGGAATTCTTCTGCACGACGAGCAACTGAACGTGGGTCACGCTCATAACCTTCCATTGTAGAAGGCTCAACCACGTCACAACGGATATTTACTTGTGTCTCTTCAGCGAAAGGGTCAACTACGCAGCTGTCAGCATCTGGAAGAAGAACCATGTCTGATTCGTTGATGCCTTTCCAGCCAGCGATTGAAGAACCGTCGAACATTTTACCTTCTTCGAAAAACTCTTCATCAACAACGCTCGCAGGAATAGATACGTGTTGTTCTTTACCCTTTGTATCGGTAAAACGTAAATCTACAAACTTCGCTTCACTTTCTTTAATCAGCTCTAATGCCTTTTCTACTGACATCGTGTCCTCCAGGTTTAATGTAAAAATGCGGAATGATCAGCTTCACTCCAACAGTGGCAAAAGTGAAAGCGATTATCATGCCATTTATATGTATACCGATTTCTGTGGCATAGACGGGCATCTATCACTTCCGTTTGAATTAAATTGCATCATATTGGTGCAGTGTTGCACCAATATGGCATATTGTGCTCATTTATACGTCAATCAGCCTAGATTACTTTGTAGCGTATAGCCACCAAATATGATCAATTAGGTGTAATGGGGCTGGTTGTTTATTGAACAAGTGTTTGAAAACCAATAAAACTCGTTTCCATCAAAAAAAAGATGCGCAAACGTCGTGGTTTTTCTGTACAATCCGCGCAAATTTTTCTATCTGCATTTTTTTGCAACAAATCTAACGCATACTCCTTTCCACTGAATTGAAGTAGACGTTGATTTACACAGGCTCTATATAAGCATGAATACCACTGATATTAATAAATTGCGTAACATCGCAATCATCGCCCACGTTGACCACGGTAAGACCACCCTGGTAGACAAACTGTTACAGCAGTCTGGCACCCTTGAATCTCGAGGCGAGCAAGAAGAGCGCGTAATGGACTCGAACGACATCGAGAAAGAACGTGGCATTACCATCCTAGCTAAGAATACAGCGATTAACTGGAACGACTACCGTATCAACATCGTAGACACTCCAGGACACGCTGACTTCGGTGGTGAAGTAGAGCGTGTAATGTCGATGGCTGACTCTGTACTTCTACTTGTAGATGCGCAAGAAGGCCCGATGCCACAAACCCGTTTCGTTACGCAAAAGGCATTTGCTCAAGGTCTTAAGCCAATTGTTGTAATCAACAAAATCGACAAGCCTGGTGCGCGTCCTGACTGGGTTATGGATCAAGTTTTCGACCTATTCGACAACCTAGGTGCAACTGACGAACAGCTAGATTTCCAAGTTGTTTATGCGTCTGCACTTAACGGTTGGGCATCACTAGATGCAGATACTAAAGAAGACGATATGACGGCATTGTTCCAAACTATCGTTGACCAAGTTTCTCCTCCTGATGCAGATATCGACGGCGCATTCCAAATGCAGATCTCTCAGCTTGACTACAACTCATACGTGGGTGTAATCGGCGTAGGTCGTGTTAAGCGTGGTTCTGTTAAGCCAAACCAACAAGTAACGGTTGTTACTGCTGATGGCAAAAAGCGCAACGGTAAAGTTGGCCTAGTTTACGGCTACCTTGGCCTTGCTCGTCACGAAGTTGAATCTGCTCACGCGGGCGACATCATTGCAATCACAGGTCTTGGCGAACTTAAGATCTCTGACACCATTTGTGACATCAACACTGTAGAAGCACTTCCTCCGCTTACGGTTGACGAGCCTACAGTAACCATGACCTTCCAGGTAAACACCTCGCCGTTTGCAGGTAAAGAAGGTAAGTATGTAACGTCTCGCAACATTCTAGAGCGTCTTAACGACGAACTAGTACACAACGTTGCGCTTCGCGTTGAAGAAACTCAAGACCCTGATAAGTTCCGCGTATCAGGTCGTGGTGAACTTCACCTAGGCATTCTTATTGAAAACATGCGTCGTGAAGGTTACGAGCTTGCTGTATCTCGTCCAGAAGTAATTCTGAAAGAAGTAGATGGCGAAACACAAGAACCTTACGAAACGCTGACTATTGACTGTGAAGAGCAACACCAAGGCTCTATTATGGAACAGCTTGGTCTGCGTAAAGCAGAAATGACTGACATGTCTCCAGATGGTAAAGGTCGTGTACGTATTGACTTTATCATTCCAAGCCGTGGCCTAATTGGTTTCCAAACAGACTTCATGACGATGACGTCAGGTTCTGGTTTGCTGTATCACACGTTCGATCACTACGGTCCGTACAAAGGCGGTATCATTGGTAAGCGTAAAAACGGTGTTCTTATTGCCAACGCAAATGGTAAAGCACTAACTAACGCCCTGTTTAACCTACAAGAGCGTGGCCGCCTATTTATCGGTCACGGTGTTGAAGTTTACGAAGGTATGGTTATTGGTATTCATAGCCGTGACAACGACCTAACAGTAAACGCGCTTAAAGGTAAGCAGCTTACAAACGTACGTGCCTCTGGTACTGACGAAGCGCAAACTCTAGTTCCACCAATCAAAATGTCTCTTGAGCAAGCGCTTGAGTTTATCGATGATGATGAACTAGTAGAAGTAACGCCAGAGTCTATCCGTATTCGTAAGAAGCTTCTTACTGAAAACGAGCGTAAGCGCGCATCACGTGCACCTAAGTCTTAATAGCTTCTAAGACTTACATTGATTTTAAAAATGCCAGCGTCAGCTGGCATTTTTTTTCCATTTTGCCGATGAGTTTAGCCTGTAACTTTTCAAATCGTGTGTCAACTTACACACCGTCACTTCCCATCAATAAAACGGCTTTCTAGCGTTATCACTAAAACGTTAGAAAAAGTTTAAATATCGACCAAAGGTTAGTGGTTAAATACATTCAGAGATTCTATGCTTGAAAAAAGCAGTCCGCATAGTTCAATACCCAGCGAGCATTTATCTATGCGGATTGGTACAATAGGCAAACGCCTTAACACATCAGCTAAGTCGTTGTAATATTTACGTCAAATGACCTAATGAAAGGGGAAGGGTAGTGTTTTCTGTAGCAGTAGTTGAAGATGATCCTATCACGCTTGATCTTATAACCGACGCGTTGGAAACGCGGTTAGATGCTACCGTATATCCGTTCACGCGTAGTAAGTTTGCAAGGGATTTTTTGCTGCAACAAAGCTCTGAATCTATAAGTTTGATTATTAGTGATCAAATAATGCCAGATTATGACGGACTTAGTCTCCTAAAAACCTGTCAGTCATCTGGCTTGAATGTTCCATTTTTACTCATTACTGCCGACCCTAGCAAAGAATTAGTAATAGAAGCACGTAAACTGCAAGTCACCGGGTTTTTGGCTAAGCCACTTAACATGGAAGAGCTTGTACAAAAGTCGAAAGAAGTGGTGTCTAAGGCTAGCTAAGTCTATCGATGTTTTTACACTTTATTGCTTACACGCTAAACGTTTCTGTGTGAACAGTAAATCCATACCGGACTTAATGACGGCTTCCGTAAAACTGACGTATTCGGCAATGCTCATCTTTTTTGCTTTTGGAACTATTTATTTATCTCTAATAAAGCACATTTCGATATAGCAAATTCGGGTTAATTCGTCTCACCCCTCTAGTTTATGAGGCGCTAAGATTCTACACTGTTGACATAAGTTTTTATGCAACAGGATGTAATGTGAGCGCCTTATTCGATAATACCCCTCCTAGAAAAGACACGTTTTCGTTTAAATGGCAAAAGTACAAAGGGAAAGACATCATTCCTGCGTGGGTTGCCGATACTGAGTTTCGTTGCGCGCAGCCAATTCTAGACGCCATTTCGGGTCAGGTTGAGCATGGCAACATGGGTTACATACTGCCTGCACATCACGAAGGCGCTATTCAGGCTGTAGTGAGATGGCTTAAAGATAAGCATAATTGGGAAATTCAACCCGAGTGGCTAGTGTGGACACCAGGCGTTGTGCCAGCGTTTAACGTAGCGTGTAAAGCCTATTGTGAACCCGGTGATAAAGTACTTATTCAAACACCTAATTATCCGCCTCTACTGGCTGCCCCAAAACTAAATGGTCTCGAACGGGTAGATATAGGCACGGTAGTGCAAAATGACGACGACACGAGTTCTGAAACTATCTCAAGTGTTGAAGGTGCGCGCTATACGTTAGATTTTGAAGCATTAGAAAGAGAAGCGGCTGATCCTAAATGTAAGCTGTTTATTCTTTGTAACCCAATGAACCCGGTAGGTTCGGTGCTTACTAAAGCTGAATTAGATCGTATTGCTGAGATCTGTAACGCGAACAACGTTAAGCTATGTTCTGATGAAATCCACTGCGACCTTATTCTAGAAGAAGGCAAGCAGCACATACCGGCGGGCCGCGAGTCGAACCTTGCTGAAAATAGCGTTACGCTAATGGCTGCCAGTAAAACATTTAATATTGCTGGTTTGGGAACGTCTTTTGCCATCATCCCTAATCGCCAACTGCGTCAGGCATTTACCAATGCCGCAGCGGGCATCGTACCTTGGGTTACTGTATTGGGCTTGGCGGCTACAGAAGCAGCATTTACTCAATGTGACGAGTGGCATCAGCAGCAACTTACCTACTTGCGTGAAAATAGAGATATGGTGTTTAACACAGTAAACAGTATTGACGGGCTTAAAATGCTCAAAGCCGATGCGACTTTCCTTGCGTGGGTAGACGCCAGTGGACTAGGTGTAGAGAACGTCCAGCAGTGGGCCGAAGAGAAAGGCGTAGGCCCGTCACCAGGCATCGATTTTCACAAGGCCGATCATTTCAGAATTAACTTTGGCTGCAGCAAAGCGATGCTCCAAGATATTCTGCAACGCCTTGCCAGCTAGAAATTTAGGGGGGCAGAGTCATGACTCTGACCCCCTAATTTGGGGCTGTTAGCTAAATACGCCGATTAGTTTATACAGGCCTAAACCAATCACAGTACCCACTACTAGAAAGCCTGCCAGGTTACTTTTCCATGTGTTTCTAAATTCACCCAGTGCGGTGCTTTTATTCATAACGACCAATAGAAATATGGCAATAATTGGCAGTAAAAGAGCATTAGTCGCTTGAGCAAACAAAATGGCGGGTAAGGGCTTAAAGCCAAGTGCTGCAACGCTAACACCCACTACAATGATGATAAACCATACCGCCTTAAAGCTCTTGCTTTGCATATCGTCAGAAAGTCCAAGCGCTCCTGTTACCGCATAAGCGGCAGCTAGCGGCGCAGTGATAGCACTGGTTAAGCCTGCGGCGAATAACCCTAGTGCAAAGAACCACTGAGCTTTGTCACCTAAAACCGGTTTAAGCTGCTCGCCCATGTTCGAAGCGTCCATAGTGGCAGCTTGATTGAAGAACGCCATCATTGCTGTTGCCATTACGATAAGCGTAATAAGCCCACCCATACTAATAGCTCTAGCAGACTGGTTTCGGCACGCGACGACGGCTTCTTGTTTATCTTGGCCTTTCGATGATTTTGCAACTAGGCTCGCGTGAAGAAACAAGTTATAAGGCACGATGGTGGTACCAATAAGCGCCAGCACCGTGGTAATGGCGTCTGCGTCCAGCCGCGGAGACATTAACTGACTAAACATCGCGGCGATATCAGGTTTGGCCACTAACAGCGTGATAAGAAATACGCCAGCCATAATAAAGACGAGATAAACCAGTACTGTCTCTATCCACTTGTAGCTGCCCGACCAGAGTAAAACTATAGCGATGGTGCCCAAAATACTGGCCCAGGGGCCAATGCCTATACTGATAAATGCGTCTAGCCCGATTGCAGCGCCGGTTAGGTTGCCCGATTCATAGGCTGCGTTGCCAATGCCGATAGCACTGACGATAAGCACGATAAAAAGATTCTTTAGCCATGGCTTGTAAGCCATATTTTTCATTGCACTGGCTAGGCCTTGGCCGCTGGCTACACCTAAACGCGCTGCCATGTCTTGCAGTACTATGGTTGCGAATATGGAGAAAAGGAGCGCCCATACTAGGTGAAAGCCAAAGTTTGCACCTGCCAGACTTGCTGTAGTTACTGTTCCAGGGCCAATAAAGGCGGCCGCGATGATGTATCCTGATTTATCTTTTGCCATTGCAACGACTCTTAGTTAAGTTTTGCTATCATGACAATAGGTAGGCGAGCACGCAACAGTACCGCTAAACCAATACAGTAACAGATTGGTTTTAAACCTATTGTCGCGTACCCAGTGTAGAAGTTTGTTGTTTACTCTTTACCTTATTCCCCATTATTTTGGGTAGATAAAAGGTTACAAAGCATGCCCTCTACAAAGTGGCCGCGCAGACTACCGTTTCATAAAAGAGAACGCAAATTAAAATAGGATGGTAATGGTGAAAGATGGGTTTCCAATAAACACAATCAGCGATATTGTTTCGCTTCCCAGTTTCGAAAATGTGCTTCCGGATGCTTATTACGTAGATGGAATGATCTTTGCCGTTGCCTCCGCGCCAGAAATTCCCATGCCCGAACAGTGGATGCCGTGGCTCATACAGTCTAGTGACAGCCACCTTGTAGACAAAGATGTAGATAAGCTTGCTGATACATTAATGAATGGCCTGCGGGCGCATTTGGATTTTATGCGTCAGGAAAAGTCGCCCATGCCTAGTGAATTGAACGTTGCGATAGAGGTGCAAGGAACGACGAGGCCTTCGAAAGAACTCGAAAGCTGGCTAAATGGGCTTTTACACGTGCACAAGCAATTAGAACCTGTGTGGCAAAATGCGTGGAACCATTGGGAAAGGCATTTAGAAAAAAGTAAGGCGAACAAGAAAGACTGTGACAGTAACGAGCCTGAGAAAACAGAACCTGCAGAAGCTCGTTTGTCTCGATGTTTAAAGCTTTTCTCAACGCTTGCTAATATTGAATTAGCCTTGTCTTACCGAAACGACAAACAAACTGCTCAGCTCGAAAGTAACATAAACTTGCTTGTTAAACAGCTTCCTTCGGTGCTGGCAGATTACACTAAGTTGTCAGGGGAGCTAGCAGGCACATTACCCAATCAATTTGAAACCTTTAACAAAGTAACCTAGGGCAAATTTGATAACTGGGAGCCGTAGGAGAAGCAAAAAAACAAAAAACGCTAATTCAAAATTAGCGCTGTCTTTGTTGTTGATGCCGTTGATTCAATGTGTGTTTAAGCGAAGCGGTATAGCTGTCTAGTTCAAGTTTCGCCTTTTCGTATTGCTCGTTAAGAAGTCGTGAAGCAGGTTCCCTCATAAGCGCCTTAAAGGTAATGTCTGTCTGTTTGAGCAAATACTTGAGGTGTTGATTACTGTCATCCATGTATAGCATTCCGATAAAAACAATTCATTAAACCCGAGAAACAGCAGGTTCTGGGCGACTATGTGTAATGCTTACAACACTCTCAACAACAAGCTTAAAATTACTTCTTACACTACACAGCAGTACTGGTTCCTTGAGTACTGTCTTTTCAATAACTTTGTACGTGCGCCTTTACTATTTAGTTTGGCTTACACTTCTATAAAGGTTTTACCACAGCCAGGCAAACGATAGCGAGAATAATAAGCACTGGCGCTTCATTTAAAAAGCGATAAAAGCGCGGAGAGTATCTATTTTCGTCGCGAGCAAATTGCTTCATTAACTTAAACAAATAGAAATGATAGCCGTAAATAGCAAGAAGCAGCAGCAACTTTATGTGAAGCCATCCTGACATTTTAAACCAAGTTCCACCATAGCTGACAATAAGCGCAACGCCGAATGCCAGAGTTAACAAGGCGAATGGCGTAACAAAGAACCACAGGCGGCGTTCCATGATCTTAAATTCGTCTTTTACCACTTGAGAATTCGTTGTCGCGTGATAAACGAAAAGTCGCGGTAAATAGAAAAGTCCTGCCATCCAAGCCAGCATGAAAAAGATGTGCAGCGCTTTAAACCATAAAATGTACATACTAATAATGAGCCTTTTGTAAGAAGCTTTGTAAAATATTCCACGTTACTACGCCAATAATATCGTTTAGCTCCTGATCGTAAATATAAACTGCGCCAGAGCGCGAATTTTTAAGGTGTTCGTATACTTCGTGCAGCGTAGACTGCGCGCTAATACCTTCCATTTCGTAATAGTTTAACGCTGTTGCATCGTGTTCCAAACTTACATTGTATTGGACCAGCTTATACTGCACATCTATTTCAAATTTTAACTTCTGAACGACAATTTTTGTTGGATCGCTTTCTAAGTAGTTAATTAACGCTTGCTCTGGCGCATCGTGAAATAGCTTGTACTCGGTATTCATCGCTGCAAGTACGCCCGTTTTCTCAAGTGCTTCACGAATAGACGAGATAGCGTAAGGGAGATTTTGATAATCAAGCTGGCGTATGAAAATAGAGCGGTTGCCAAAGAACTGCGTAGAAGTCACGTAAGCAGGCACAATTACCAACATGGCTGGTAGGATAATTTGCGGGCTGTACGATAGTTCCATAACCGCGGAAAGCGCTGCAAGAGGCGCGTGCAATACTGCGGTCAACATGCCTGCTATGCCTAACAGGGCGAAACTATTGGTAAATTCGGGTACGTCAATAAAGTACGACAGTGGCAATAAAAGTACGGCGCCAGCGAGCATGCCAATAACCATCACAGGGCCAATGATCCCTCCTGGAATACCGAGGCCAATAGCAAATACCGCCAAGATAACTTTAAACACTAAAGTAGAAACCAACAGCAGCGCGCCGGGGGAGCTATCAAATAAGTGCTCAACATCGATAAAGTTGGCGCCAAGGGCTTCAGGTATAAACATACCAATAGTACCGGTAATTAGCGCAGCAAGTATTAAACGCCACACCATGGAAACCGGCCTAAACCACGTCATAACACGCATAAGCTGACTATTGAATAAAACGGCCAGCATGCCTAACAGAATGCCTAGCAACACCAAGTAAAAATACATCCACTGGCTGAATGCATTAAACGATAAAAACGAAAGCTCGTTTACTTCCCCAAATACAATGCGAGTGAGCACAGAGCCACAGGCAGCAGCCAGCATGACAGGAACAAAAATATGTATTTTGTATTCCCTAAGTACCACTTCCATCACGAATATTACGGCAGCAAACGGGGTGTTGAATGATGCCGAGATCCCTGCCGCAATGCCGCAGCCTGCAAGTATTCGAATACTGTTATAAGGCAAGCGAAGCCATTGCCCTAAGAAACTACTGCCTGACGCGCCTAAATGAACGGAAGGGCCTTCTCGACCAACAACGAAACCGCCGGCCAGGGCTAGCATGCCCCCAAAGAACTGGTTAATGGTAGTTCTAAATGGAATATGACCGTAATAGTACTTCACTCGATGAATAACAAAGGGAATACCTAAACGGTAGTGCTTGAAGCCCGTAAGAAAGGCAATAAATAGAATTAATCCTACACTGGTAAATGGCATGATAAGCCAAACCAACCAGTCATAGGTAAGCACCGACTGAAGCGACGAAACGCCTGTTTCTTGTAGCCATTCTACGCACAGCCGAAACAGTATAATGATAAGCGCCGCGCAGGTTCCCCCGACAATGCCCAGCATGCACAACTGAATGGATGTGCGTGGATGAGCTACTTCCTCTCTTAAAGCCTGCAAGCGCATGTTGTGGTACAGTAGATTAACGTAAAGAGAAGCTTACCATAAACACCTAAAATTCATAATGTTTAGAGCGCCTTAGCGCAGGGTGTTTTTTGTTGATGTAGAAATCATGACGACAGACCAATTAAAAGAAGTATTAGGCAACTATAAGTGGACATTGCTGGTAGCGTTTATCATGTTTGCAATGGTTGGGTTTGGCTACAAGCTGGCGCGAATAATTGATGAAGGCGACAGTAAAAAAGTGCTGGCTCAACAGGAAACGATTGCTATTTTGTCGGAAGAAAATCACGCGCTCACTACGAGGGTGAATCAACTTGAAGTCGCCATGGAACTGGCCACACTCGAAACTGAGAATATTACGAATACCTTGAGCGAACAGAAAAAAGAGCTTGAGGCGCAGCAGGAGCTTCTGAGTTTCTATGAACGCGTCATGGCGCCTGAAAAAACCGACGAAGGTTTTGCCATTGAAGGGGTAGAAGTTTTTAAGTTAAGTGACAATACCTATCAACTTAGGTTGGTTCTGCTGCAGTCTAAACAGCAAAAAGCAGTGATAAATGGCAGTTTAGATATTGCCGTAGTCGGTCAGCGAAACGGTGAAGCAATCACGCTAAAGTCGGGCGAATCGAGCCTGCTGGCAGAAGATATCAAATATCGCTTTCGCTTTTTCCAAGCCGTTAACGTAACTCTCACTATCGATGAAGATATAAATCCCGAATCCATTGCTTTTTCTACAACGGTCTATCAATACAAAACCCGTAAAGGCAACTATGAGATAAGCGTGCCGTGGAATGAAGCGCTATCTGTCGAAATAGAGTAATCGCTGTGAGGCAGCGCTATCCTATCCGTTAATTCAACCTTTTAACGCATCGAAAGCTTTATTCAAACAAATACCAGTAGCCATAACCCACAAGAAACGCAGGAATAGCAGAGTACACTGTGGCAATAAGCGCTGCCTTGGGTGAGAGCGCAATGGCGGGAAACAACGCGTCGCCGTCATTACTTATTGCATTGCCAAGTTGTGCTGAAAATGGAACTGCGCCATTAAGGTATAAGCTGGTTACCAATATCTGCGGACCGCAGCCAGGTAAGAACCCGATGGTGATCGCCAAACCAACTAAGCCGGGGCCCATGGATTGAAGCAGCCCTGCAATGTCTAGCCCAAACCAGACAACAGACAGCTCGAACATAAGAAACGCGAGTACTACCCATGCCAATACAAATTGCGTGTCTAGTGCGGCTTTCTCTTGCCATTTAGGCGGAGGCGGAATTAAATCCTCTTTCGTAATCGAAGCGTATCCGCTTCCCGAACCACACAAAGACCATAGTCCAAGGCTCGAAATACATAACGCGGCACCAATCAGCGTTAGTGTACTTTCACTGATAGCAAGGTAACTGTGTACGGGAAGTTGAAAGGCCAAACCAAGCGCAATCGCCAACGAGGGTAAGCTCGCAATCATCCAGAATACTTTAGAAAGTGATATAGCTTTGTGGCTTACTGTTTTGGGTTTATCACAGTTTTGCGATTGTTGGAGCGCACCATCGGCTTCAGGAGCCTGGTAATTATGAAATTTATTGACCACTAGCCCCGTCATTGCACCCACCGTGACGCTGACGGCCATTACGGTTAAGGCATCTAACGGTGCTTGGGCGAGTAACAGAAATGCGGCATCGCCCATAGTGCTGGTTAGCACTGCTACCACGGCTCCAAAGCTTGTCACACCTCGCGTGTACTGAGTGACAACGATAATAGCACCGCCGCAGCCTGGCAAAGCACCAAGTAGGGCAGATAATCCTACCTCATGTACAGGGTGCGCTTTCATATAATTACCAATGGCTTCGGCTGAAACGCGCAACGTGGCGACGTAATAAAGCGCAAGCGATGCATACACAAACGCTGCCACTTGAAAAAATGCATCTGACAACACCGATAAGGTAACCGCACGGGTGCTGTTATAAGTAAGAAGAATGGCTATAAACAGCGGCATCAACAGCCGTTTATTGGTTAAGTGAGGAAAAATCCCGTTTCTTAGTAGGGCGCTAGTAAAAGAAGGTAAGTACTTATACCGGACCACCGCCTTAGCGCTTTTTGATGTGTGAGACGCCGTATCCATTACAACTACACCCTCGACCTATTGTTATCCATGTTTAAGGCGTGCCTAGTTAAGCACGCCTAGTTTTCGCAACGCCTTAGCTCGAAAGCGTAACTGTGCCTTTCATGATGCCGATGTGACCAGGGAACGAGCAGAAAAACATGTATTCTTCATCTTTGCTTAACCCTTCAACAGAAAAGGTCGTAGAAGTCTGTTCACCGCCGCCAATAATGTCAGTCGCGCCAATTACACGCTCATCGTCTGGCTTAACGTAATTGTTGTCTAAACCCGCACTCATACCGTCTGTTGCCACTGCTTGTCCGTTGGCTTTTGTTGTCATCACCCAGTTATGGCCCATGGCTTGTTTAGGTAACTGACCTGTGTGCTTCAAAGTCACGGTAAACTCGCTACAACTCGCCGGGATAACAACGTTCGACGTATTGAATTGCATGGCGTCGTTTGATTCCACAGTCACTTCGCATTCGTTAGCAAATGCACCAGAGGCCATAAGAAAAAGGGCTGTGCCACCAAGTAATTTCTTGATCATAAATAATGTCCTTTGAATTTTGGTTAACTTCACCTATCGGTGGAATTGGAAGATTCAATTTTCTTTACGAAAAAGAATAGCACTGGATCATTGTAAATGCTAACGATTATCATTTATATTGAGTGGTATATAAAGAAAGCTTTTTATGTTTATCGAGCTTTTTTGTTTTTTCACGCACAAGGGATGCACATGTCTTCTATACGAAATGCAGTTCAACACGTTCGATTTGGATACAACGACAATGAGCTGAACTCAACGCTTTTAAGAAATTATCTCGATGGCGTAACTTTCGTTGCCAACTTATTGCCAAGTGATAGAGACAAATTTTCTATCTATAAAAATGCGGTAGAGGTGCTTTATGAAACTCTGTGCGATCCGCAGGTCAGTCAGCAATGGCGGCATAGTTGTTTAGAGCATTTGTACAAGCCGTTACTTAAAGCTGAGCGCTACGCGTGTAACGAGAGTGATCGAATTGCGCTTGCGAGAATAAAAATAGACATGAACACCAGAGAGCCTGTTGATCTTTGATGTACAGCAAAGGTTTGCAAGCGCTAGTGCACCATTTTTTATAATTCACTTACTAGGGCCTAGTTTTCTAATGCCACTAGCCCTAATAGGATTCTGATAAAAGCGTGGCAACCACGCAGAAAAACTAGCTATATCAACACAAGGATACGAGTCATGACAGCAACACGCACAGAACGCGACAGTATGGGCGAGCTACAGGTCCCCGAAAATGCACTCTACGGCGCGCAAACTCAGCGTGCCATTCAAAACTTCCCTGTAAGCGGGCAGCGCATGCCGGAAGCCTTCGTACGCGCGTTGATTACAGTAAAAAAGGCCGCAGCACAAGCCAACATGAAACTCAAAGTACTGGATAAAGATCGAGGCCAAGGGATAGTTAAAGCCTGTGATGAGCTGTTGGCACTTGATGATGTGATGCAGCATTTTCCCGTTGATATATTTCAGACTGGTTCAGGCACCAGCACAAACATGAACGCCAACGAGGTCATTGCTCGCTTAGCCTTTCGTTATTCCAGCGAGCAGGTTCATCCGAATGATCATGTAAATTACGGGCAAAGTTCAAATGATGTGATCCCTACCACCATTCATGTTAGCGCGGCTATTGCATTGTCAAACGAGCTTATACCGGCCGTTGAAAGTTTAGTTCGTACTATTGAAGTTAAAGCAAAGTCGGTAGCGCAATACTGCAAAACCGGACGCACTCATCTCATGGATGCGATGCCTGTAGGCATGGATCAAAGCTTACTGGCTTGGGCTTCTCAGCTTAAGCAACAGGTTAAAACCCTGCGCGCCGTGCAGCCAGCTATTCAAACCCTTGCCCAAGGAGGCACCG
Source organism: Alteromonas alvinellae (assembly GCF_902705805.1). Classification (NCBI taxonomy): domain Bacteria; kingdom Pseudomonadati; phylum Pseudomonadota; class Gammaproteobacteria; order Alteromonadales; family Alteromonadaceae; genus Alteromonas; species Alteromonas alvinellae. Next base: position 36,071 of record NZ_CACSIH010000121.1, read on the forward strand.
CCGTGGGAACAGGTGTAAACGCCCATGCGGATTTTGCTACGACATTTTCAGATGCGCTAGGGGAGCTGACCGACATTGCGTTCAAGCCCGCTGACAATTTCTTTGCATTGATTGGCTCTCAAGACACAGCAGTGACGCTTTCCGGTGCGACAAAAAGTTTAGCCGTCACCCTTATGAAAATTGCTAATGACTTGCGCTGGATGAATTCTGGGCCTTTGGCTGGTTTAGGTGAGATTGCGCTGCCTGCGCTTCAGCCAGGTTCATCGATTATGCCCGGCAAGGTAAACCCGGTCGTTCCAGAAGCAGTGGCGATGGCTTCAGCACAGGTAATAGGTAACGATACGGCGATTACTGTAGGCGGGCAGTCTGGGAATTTTGAGTTAAATGTGATGCTACCAATGATTGCCAGCAATTTGCTTTCAAGTCTGTCGCTAATGACCAACAGTGCGACGCTAATCGGCGAGCAGGCGATCGAGGGCTTTACTGTAAATCAAGATAACATTGAAGCTGCGCTTTACAGAAACCCCGTGCTCGTCACCGCGCTCAACCCTGTTATTGGCTATGCTAAAGCCGCTGAAATAGCAAAAACAGCCTACAAAGAAAACAAGCCTGTTATTGATGTGGCTGAAGCGATGACAGATATCCCCAGAGGCGAGCTAGAATCACTACTAGACCCGAAAAAACTTACTACACCTTAAGCGCTGTGAGAAAACGAAGATGATAAAAAGTGCGATCTACGATCGCATTTTTTTTGTGGTGAAAGAGACGTTTGTATACAAACGGACGCACTAAAAACTCGCATAATTTACGCTTGATTAAAAACTGCTCAATGATTGGCACGTTCTTGGCTTGTTCGAGGGGTATTATCTGGGTAAAACGTGTTTTAACCGGTATACAGTTGCTGTATGCGAACGGGATTTTTGATACAGTGACGCAATAAATAAATTGTATAGCTGCGTAAGACAGCAACAGACACTAGCGCTAATAGGTTTTGCTTATTGTCATGGCTAATTGCTATGAGGAAAGTGACGCCTTTTCGGGAAGAAAAAATGACAGAAACTTGCTTTCGCATGAAGGGCACTACGCTCACCAGTATTGTGTTAGAAGTAATAGATTTTGAGCCAGATAATTTTGAAGCTCAGTTATCTCAGAAGGTCGCGAGCGCGCCGCAGTTCTTTACCCGTTCCTCACTGATTTTACATTTAATAAAGCCTTTATCTGCTACAGAGTTCGAGCTGCTGGTGGCGCTATGTCGTCGACTGCAATTGCAGCCCATGGCCGTGAAAGGTGAGGTGGCAGAGCTGAAGCCTACCATCAATGATTTGGGGTTAGCCGATGTAAGCCAAAGCAAATTTACAGACAGCGCCCTTCGTTCGCACAAAGCGAATGGTAGTAAAAACAATAACGGAAGCGGCGAAAACCCTTCTCAAACCGCACAACAAGATCAAACCGTTTCAGCGCCGCCAAAAAGTGAACCGGCTCCTGCAGCCGCAACCACGCTCAAACCTGCCAAAGTAATTAACCGTCCGGTACGTTCTGGTCAGCAAGTCTATGCCGAAGGCGGAGACTTGGTGGTAACGGCTTCTGTAAGCGAGGGGGCTGAGCTGCTTGCCGATGGTAATATTCATGTTTACGGCACCCTGCGCGGCCGCGCGTTGGCAGGCGTAAAAGGCAATACGGGAGCCCGTGTATTTTGCCAGTCGTTAGACGCGGAACTTATTTCAATTGCAGGGCAATTCATTATGCACGAAACCGTGAAAGGTGAATGCTGGAAGAAACCTGCACAAGTATATTTAGAAGAAGAAACATTACGTATAGAGCCGTTGGCTTGATGCTTTGTACGCACTAATAGGAAAGAATAGATGGCAAAGATTATCGTAGTAACCTCAGGAAAAGGTGGTGTAGGCAAAACTACATCGAGTGCAGCAATAAGTACGGGGCTTGCGTTAGCAGGCCATAAAACGGTAGTGATAGACTTCGATGTGGGTTTGCGAAACCTAGACCTCATCATGGGGTGTGAACGCCGCGTTGTTTACGATTTCGTAAACGTCATTAATAAAGAAGCCTCACTTAAACAGGCACTAATTAAAGACAAAAGAACGGAAAACCTTTTCATTCTTCCGGCATCACAAACTCGCGATAAAGACGCGCTTACCGTTGATGGTGTGCAGGCCGTATTAGACGAGCTTAAGAAAGACTTTGAGTTTATTATCTGTGATTCGCCAGCGGGTATTGAGCAAGGCGCACAGATGGCGTTGTATTTCGCTGATGAAGCCATTGTGGTTACTAACCCTGAAGTGTCGTCTGTACGTGATTCAGATCGTATTTTGGGTATTCTTCAAAGTAAATCGATGCGCGCAGAAAAGGGCGAACCGGTTAAAGAACACCTTTTATTAACCCGTTACAACCCAAGCCGTGTTGAAAGTGCTGAAATGCTAAGTGTCGCAGACGTTGAAGAAATTTTGGCGATTCCACTATTGGGTGTTATTCCAGAATCTGAATCGGTGCTGAAAGCATCTAACCAAGGTCAGCCGGTTATTCTTGACGAAGAAGCTAATGCAGGACAAGCTTATGCTGACGCTGTAAAACGTCTGCTAGGCGAAACTGTTCCACATCGTTTCCTAGAAGCAGAAAAGAAAGGGTTCTTTAAGCGTCTGCTAGGAGGGAAGTAATGGGAATTTTCGACCTGCTCAAAAAGAAGCAAAAGCCAAGCACCGCAGCGGTCGCCAAAGAGCGGTTACAAATCATTGTTGCGCACGAACGTAAAAAGCGGACAGAGCCTGATTACTTGCCAATGATGCAACAGGAAATTATTCAGGTAATTCGCAAATACGTGACGATTGCTGACGATCAAGTATCAGTACAGCTAGACAATAACGATGATTGCAGCGTACTTGAATTGAACGTGACTTTGCCAGACAGCAATAACTAAGGCTTAATCGCTTAATTTGTTATGGCTGCCTGCCAGCGTTCTTTCACCTTAGTCGCTCATTAGATCTTCATCGACATCTAGTTGCTTGGAGGCCAGCGCGATTAAACGCTCATCAAGTGGAGGCGGAGATATATCTACGCCTTCACTGAGTTTGGCGATAACGGCGTCAAGTACGTTAACCCTTGCTTGCCACTTAAACTCTCCGTTAATTACATGCCACGGCGAGTAGCTGGTGTGAGTATGCTTGAACATGTCATTCGTTGCTTCGATATAGGCTTTACGCATCTTACGGTTATGCAAGTCTTCTTCGGTTAACTTCCAGCGCTTGAAGGGGTTATGAAGACGCTCTTCAAATCGCTCTCGCTGTTCGCGAGAAGATATATGCATAAAGAGTTTGATAATGCGAACCCCGCTGTCACTGAGCGTTTTTTCAAATGCGTTTATTTCGTCATAACCGCGCTGCCATACCTCTTCATCAACCAACTTATCTACTCTTTCTACAAGCACTCTTCCGTAATGTGAGCGGTCAAATATTTTAAGTGTGCCAGGGGAGGGGATGTGTTGCCAAAAGCGATAGAGAAAGTGTTTGTCTTGGTCTTCTTTTGCGGGCTTTGCCACAGGAAATACACTCACGCCACGAGGGTCTAATTTCTCAGTAATACGCCTTATAGCGCCGCCTTTCCCTGACGCATCCCATCCTTCAAACACAATAAGTGCTCGTTTTTTCTGATGAAAGTAAGATTGCTGAACGTGAAAGAGTTTTTCTTGCTGTTTCACTAACGCGTCTTTGTATTCTTCTTTGCTCGTAAAGCGAGACTGTCCGAAATCGTCAAACAGCACTGGGGTTGAAGAAGGTAATTGAGAGTTGTCGGTTGTACTCATATGCCGCCCCTTTATTCTTGTATCGTCAATATATTAGATACGTTGACCACACTGCTATTTTCTATCTGTTAGTGTTAACTAGTTTACTTAACTTTTCTATCTCAACGTGTCACTTAACAGAAATGCCGTTAACTTGCAGTAACTTGAATCGTTAAGTTTTGCCCCAATAATTGCTAACTATCCGCAAGTATTAGATAATTGCGGCCAAGCACAAAGTGCGAAAGCACGAGGTTAATGTAGAGGTGGGTATGTCTGTAGAAACGGCGTTGCCAATTGAGTTTTCAGACGCTGCAGCAGCGAAAGTGAAAGCCCTTGTTTCAGAAGAAGAAAATCCTGATTTAAAATTACGTGTATACGTAACAGGTGGTGGTTGTTCTGGCTTCCAATATGGTTTCACGTTCGATGAGAAGGTGAACGAAGGCGATATGACCATTGAAAAAGACAGCGTAACTATGGTTGTCGACCCGATGAGCTTACAATACTTGGTCGGTGGCATTGTCGATTATGTAGATGGTCTGGAAGGTTCACGGTTTTTAGTTCAAAACCCAAATGCCACGACGACCTGTGGCTGTGGTGCAAGCTTTAGCGTTTAAGGGCTTGAGCTAAGCACTACTGCGCTTTTTAAGCATTGAACGTTCAGCTTTGAGCGCTTGATGTTAATACGATAGGCATACATCGCATCATTTTGTATGCCTATCCGTTGTCTTGTTCTCAACACTTCCTTTTATTTTCAAATTCCGGCTACACTGATTTCATAGAACGACTACGGTTTAGGACAGCGTTTATGAAATTATATGGCTCCACCACTTCTCCCTACGTGCGCCGCATTCGCATAGTACTTGCTTCTACCGAGCACGAGTTTTTGAATCTTCAAATCTTTTCAGGCGAAGACCGCGAACTTCTAGCTTCTCGTAACCCCACGCTCAAAGTGCCCTGTCTTGAAGATGACGGCCAAATGATTTTCGATTCTCGGATTATCTACAATTATCTTGCTGACAAGCTTGATCACGATGGCTTGAGTTGGGAAGAAGAGAATCAACTAACCCTGATTGATGCAGCTAACGATTCCTTTGTTCAGCTTATGCTGCTGAAACGTTCAGACTTTGATATTAGCGAAGACAAAATGTATTACCGCCTTCAAAATGAGCGAATTGAAGCTGTGTTAGATACGCTGTCAAACCAGCTTGATGCGGGCGGATTTAGTGGTTGGACTTATCCCGAAATCTGTTTGTACAGCATGATTGACTGGGTGCTTTTCCGCGAGCTTCACAGCATGAAGGAATATCCTCAGTTGCTAACGTTCCATGAAAAGCACCATGATCGAATTGAAGTGACAGCAACCGACCCGCGTAGTTAATTTTCGCATTATCAGGGCTCTACTGAGTTTGAAACCTGTTCAAATAAGGACTGTTATATGATTAATAACCCTTATCAAAATCAAACTGGTAATTAAGCGGTCCACCGTTGATGTAACGCAGCGCATTCTCTAAAAACACGTCGGCTACGTCGCTTGGCTGTGATTCTGCGGCAGTATGAGCGGTCACCGAAATACGAGGGTGCTGCCAAAATGGATGAGCGGAGTCGAGTGGCTCGTTGCGAAATACGTCCAATACTGCATGGGCCAATGTGCCCTTGTCTAAGGCTTGCAAAAGCGCTTCGTCGTTAACAGCACTGCCTCGCCCTGCGTTAATAAACACACTGTGGGGTTTCAGCGCACCGAAAAAATCGTGAGACAGTATATTTTGCGTAGATGGCGTGTCGGGCATTAAATTCACCACGTGGTCACATGCTCTGGCAAACGCTTCGATAGTGTCGGGTGTATAGACAGCATCGGCACCTTCCACTGCTTGCCCACTTCGGGTTAAACCCACAACGCTCATACCCAATGCGTGAGCAACGGGGATCAATGCTTGCCCAATACTGCCCAGTCCAGCAATGCCAAGCGTTTGTCCATTTAGCGGCATTCGCTTTGATGCTTCCCAAATTGGCTGAGCGGCACGCTGGTTTTGCTCAAAAGCCTTTACGTTTCTGGCATGCCCAAGCAAGTAAGCAAAAACATACTCTCTCATGAGTTTACCGAAAATTCCCTTTAGTCCGGTAAGTATGTAGTTCTTCTTATCGGCATTTAGAAGGGGAGCATTGCCTGCCCAGGTAGACTGGCACCAGGTGAGTGCTGAACATTTATCAATAATCCGAGACGCAAGGTCGGGGTCTGCAAGCAGTACCGTAACGGTTTCTGGATTTATATCTTCGGGACATTGAGCAATTTGTTTAAGCGCCAAAAGCGGGTGGCCATCAGCGTCTTTGAAGTCGTTGTTATCTGCTATTTTTGGGCGAATCGCTTCGGCAATATCATTCGCCTCATCGCTTAAAATAGTCAGTTCAATCCTCTTTGAACTCCTTGCTGTCATTCGCTTAACACTCCCAAAGTAAACTTTTCTTTCCTCTGTCTGACTGCACAATCGTAATGCTGATTGTTCTAAAAATGTGATTTAAGTTTTACATTTTTGTAAAAGGTGTTGGTGTCATGTACATGCACCTGAAGTCAATTTGCAACGGAATCGCTATGCAGTCAGAAAACAAATTCCAAAACTCAACAGATGTTGATGTAACGCACGCTAAGGTGCTTTCACCTAAGCGTAACACGACCCAAGCCGAAACAACGCAGGCTTTAGTTGAGGAACAATTATCTCATTTCGGTATAAATGCTGAGAGCGACTACGGTAGGGCACTCGCCAACACCGCTCATCACCTATATTGTGCTCAAGCAAGCGTTATGCAGCTATGGGATATTACGAGTAATACGCTACAAGGGCTTGATAAAGAAGACAGACTGGCTTATTTCAACGCTAAAAAGTTTCTGTCTTTTCAAATTGCGAAGATACTGGATACGCTGCAAAACCCATTTCGTGCCACGTACCAAAGTTTGTCGAGTGGCAATGGCTCGCAAGGGCACTATCCACTGTTCGACAATGTCACGGCACTTTTTTCTGCAACACCGGTGGTGGTAAGAACAGCGACTTATGTGTATGCCTGTACTGAATGGGTCGACGACGCATTTCAAGGCAAAGAATTTACTCACCAAATTTATTCACGTCTGTTAAACCCTACTAATATCTCTCTTGCTAACGCCATTGTGGATATGGAAGCGGGTCCTTACGCTGCCGAATATCTAGCTTGGAACTTTAACTCGGGCATGGCTGCCATTGATGCGTGTTTATCAAATGTTCTTAGTCATGGCGATGTACTGATTGTTTCGAGGAACGTGTACGGCGGAGTGTACCAACTACTTCATGATTATTTCGCCCGCAGCAACCGAATGGACGTACAGATTGCGTGGTTTGACGGTTATGACGCACAGAGCTTTGCAGCTTTCATGCAGAAAACTAAAGCCGAGCATGCATCACGTTTAAGCAATGGTGCGAAAATGCACGTGTATTTGGAGTCGCCTTGTAACCCACATGGTTACGTATTGGATGTGCCTGGGATCTGTGAATTAGCGCATGCACAAGATGCGTTAGTAATGTTGGACTCCACCCTTGCGACACCTGTACTGCACCAGCCACTTCAGCATAAAAATAAAGCTGCACGACCTGACTATGTGATCCACAGCTACACCAAAGATTTGTGTGGCAGTGGTGCTACGACAGCAGGCGTAGTTATTGGCGAAGGGCACCGCATGTTCCAGCCAAAAGGCAGTTCAGCAAATGGTGTTGATTGGTCACAGACCATGTTTTGGGATGTGTACTACATCAAAGGCGCGTTTTTAGACTCTGAAAAGGCCTTTGACGTATTAAACGGCATGAAAACCTTAGAGCAGCGCATGATGACCAAGGTCATCAATACGCAAGTGTTTACTGCATTTTTGAATGCCCACGATCAAATTCGCGTTAACTGTCACGCACTGCCTGAACACAGTAATGCAGGTTTGCGTGAAAAGCAGCATACACACGGCTGGCCGTGTACTTTATTCACGGTTGATATGGCGCCGGCAAACCTGCCTCGCGATGTATTTGTGCGGTTCTTCGATGCCCTAGAGCCTGCATTCAGCCACCAAGTGAGTATTGGCCAGAATAATACGATAATTTTATGCCCGGCACTGACCTCTCACTCTGAGCTCAGCTCAGACGAGCAGAAGAAAGCAGGGATAGAACTGACGACTATGCGTATCGCCATGGGTACCGACAACGTTAAACAGCTCATTGCCCACTTTATGCTAGCCGCCAAACATTTTATCGAGCCTCATGTTCCAGGATTTTGTGAGAAGTTTATGGCAAATGCCGACATCGACAATCTGTATTTGTCGGTAAGTGAAAGAGTAAGTTCACAGCACTTTGGCAGCAAGGCCAGTATGGATTCACTGATGAAAGGTGCATAGGTTAATTTTTTAGCTCAAGAAGTTGCTTTGAGCTGTCGATAAAAAATATTGAGGATGTTCTCCTTCTCCCGGGCCTTTCCTTACGCGGGCTCGGGATTTTTTATTTATAGCAAAGGTAAATGACGCTAGAGCGCCTAACCTTTGTTATAAGGTAAGATAGACACAGATCTTTAATGTCAAAGAATATCTAAGGCAGCCTTATGCACGAGTTTAAAATTGATGTAACGCTAGAGGCATCATTGCCCTTTGTTTTTGCAGCATTTCACGAGCCTGAATATCTTAGTGAGTGGTTTGCACCGGGCGATTGTTCGGTCACACAAATCATGAGTGATTTCAAGGAAGGCGGTCGCTATCGCATAAAGATGATGGATCCCAGCGGTATTGAAATGTCATTAACTGGTGAGTATGTGACTATTTTAGCGAACGAGCAGCTGTCGTTTTCCTGGGCGTGGGAAGATGATATGGAAGAGTCGGTGATGACATCAGTAGACATTCACTTCGAAAAGACCGATGAGGGGAATGTAAGGTTGGTGCTCATTCAGCAGGGCTTTCTCAATAAGCAAGAGTGCGATCAGCACAACTACGCGTGGATGTCGTGTCTAGAAAAACTTGCCGTATTAGCCGCTAAGAAAAAGTCGTTTAACTAAGGCCACATTTAAATAGTGAGAACGCGTTAGCATTACGCATCGTGTCATTTCAAATAACGCTTTTGAAAAGGGCAGAGCGCTAAACTCTGCCCAAACAACATCAGGTCAATGATGTCATCGCGTCTTTCCCACTTTTCTCACGGTAGGTTTCAAAATCGTTGTAGCCTTCTGCGCCACCTCCGTACCATGATGATGGATCGTCAAAGGATTCGAGAGGGTAATCGTGTTTAAATCGTGTCGGAAGGTCTGGGTTCGTGATCCAAGGTCTTCCAAACGCAATCATGTCACCATCGCCATCAGATAAACGTTTCTCGGCTTCTTCTTTGGTGTAGCCACAGTTTCCAATGATCATACCGTCGAAAAGCGCTCTAAATTCAGCAAGGGTCATGGCTTCGCCTCGTTCATGGAAACCAAAGGCCAAGCCATCCATTACGTGTAAATAACCTATCTCCAATTTGTTTAGCTGTTGGGCAACAAAGGTAAAGGTTTCACGAAAATCATCGGCCCCCATATCGTTAAATACACCGTTTGGCGATAATCTCACGCCAACGTGCTCCTTATCCCACACGCTCAATACTGCGTCCATCACCTCGGCCAAAAAGCGGTAGCGGTTATCGACACTACCACCATAATTATCGGTGCGCTGATTGCTGCGGCTATCCAAAAATTGATTGATGAGATAGCCATTTGCAGCATGAACTTCAACACCGTCGAATCCGGCTGCCTTGGCATTAATGGCCGCTTTTTTGTAGTCTTGCACTGTGCGTTTTATATCGTCAAAGGTCATCGCCTTCGGCACTTCGTAGGGCTTCTTGCCTTTAGGCGTGTGAATTTCGTCCCCTTCGATTTTTATTGCTGATGCAGACAGGGGCAAATTTCCATTGTGGAAGTCGCTGTGTGATGCGCGTCCAGTATGCCAGAGTTGCAAAACGATTTTTCCCCCTGCCTCGTGCACTCTATTGACCACAGAGCGCCAGCCCTCGACCATTTTGTCGATATAAATTCCAGGGGTATCAACCCAGCCAATGCCTTCTTCTGAAATGGCCGTTGCTTCAGTAATAATGAGCCCTGCATCTGCGCGTTGTACATAGTGATCGCCCATAATTTTATTGGGTATGCGATCGGTGCCAGCTCTACCTCTCGTCATAGGGGCTAATACCATGCGGTTTTGTAATGTATTCTCTGCCCAATCAAACGAGCTAAAAAGTACTGAGTCTGTCATTCTTATTCCTTATTCAACGTAGAATAGATTGATGTTAAAGCGCTAAGCGTATTGGTGCTCAAAACGCTTTAAGATAGTAGTGAATACAGAGATAGCGAGAAGTTGGATTGGTAGGAAGTTTCCCTTGAAACTAATTAAAGGAATGGCATCGGTTTGAAAAAAAGCGCCCGAAGGCGCTGTAAAGTGTATTGCAGGGAGATTTAAAGTATCAAAGCCGCTAGGTTTACGTCGAACCTTAGGCCCAGAACAATCGCATCATCAAGTGCCATGACTCTGTCGCGCTGTGCGAATTGGTCGGGGTTGATAATGTAATGAACGTTCGGCTGAATTCTTACGTGGTCGTTGAGTTGATAACCATAACTTAGCTCTAACATGGTTTGGCTGCTTGCTGGTGTACCAACCCCGCCGTTTATGCTTCTTAATATACGCTGATCCTCTAGCGCTTCGTCACTGTACTGTTGACGGGTAAATACGAAGCCAATGGTATCGTCAGGGCGTGAGGCCAGTGTGCCTCGTAATACGAAGCCCGCTTTTATATAGTAGTCTTCAATCAGCTCGCCCGATGTACCGGTTAGCACTGCACCGAATAGTGTTCACCCTTCTTTCGTTAGTGGGTTAGGACGAGTAACAGTTTGTTCAAAACGTGCGAATATACCCGAGCGACCGTTTCTCACAGCGTAATCATTGCCTGACTGCGCCGCATAGTTGCCCTCCTCATCAAAGACTGGGTCGGTGTAGTCTGCGCCATCGTACCAACCGCCAATTTCGTAGCGTCTTGGAAGTTCGTCATTGTCCCACGTAGTTTGATAGCCCAGAGTGAAGGGCACAACAACACCTGTAGCCTCATTAGTCGCCCAATCGAAGCCGTGATCGCCTAAGTCTTGATGACTGGTGTTATCTTCATAGACGCCGGTATGAAAGTATGTTTTTGGCGAAAGCCAGTATTTCGCATGGCCACCCCAACTCGAAACCGGCCACCAAGTAAAGTTACTGGTTCTAAATACAAAGGTTGGGTTCCCACAAGCAGCATTGGTTTGAAAGTACTGACAAAGTTCAGAGCCTAAAAAACTGATATTCGCTACTGTACGGCCACCTTCTAATTCTAAATCGCCATCTAAAAACGAGGAAGAAATCGTAAACCGTGCAAGACGGGTATTTTGGCCGCCAAAGATTTCTTGTACGGACGTACTGTTCCCAATGTAGTGCTCGGCCAAGTTTTTTCCGTGTCGGTTTGTCATGGCAATATGGATTTTGGTGTCTTTCCAGCCCGCTAGCGTATTTAAATCTAATTCCCCACCTACAAAGAGCTGACCCGCATAAGCACTGCCTCTGCGTTCACCACCGTCAATATTGGTGGCTGACTCACCCGTATAACTTGCTTGAAAGTCAAACGCGTCTTGAAACTTACTTTGTGATGCTGACGCAGTGGCGGCAACAATGGCGGTGCTTGCGAGGAGCGCTGTTTGCAAGCCTGTCTTACATCCAGAAAAGCGACGGGTAATTGTAGGTGTTTTCATCATTATTCTCTCAATTAAAAATGTTTATCAACCGCAGCTTGTTATGAGCGTGTGACTGATGACATCTACGCATTTGTTGCTAACTCCTTGTTGACGCGAGATAAATCAGAGGTAGCTAACGTTACAACGCGTTAACATATGCTTGTTTTGAACGAAATCTAACTAACCTTTGTTATTAAATCAACCTTGTTTATTTATTTCTTTTGCTACATTTGTGTGTTTTTCGTTAATAGTGAGGAGATGCGATGGCAATATTTCAAGGTGAGTAGAAAGCGCTCAGTGAGGCTTGTTATATTGGTTATGTTATTGTCTATTAAGAAATTTTCAAAGGCGGTTTTATCCGTTTAATAACAGTCACGGATTGTCTGTTAACGGTCGTCTACATATAAAGTCTAATTTTTAACGCAATTTGAAATAAGTAAATCAAATTGATTTATTGACAGAGGTAAAGAGCAATGCTTAAATTGGTTAACTAATTTTTTACAAGCGAAAGGCCGTTCTTATGAAAAACAACGCCCCTTTGGTTTCCAAAGACACACTGATTCCCTTTGTATTGTTAACGATTTGCTTTGCTGCATGGGGTGTGGCTGCGAACATGACAGACCCTTTGGTAAAGGTATTTAGTAAAATATTTACCATGTCGTCTTTGCAATCGGCATTGGTTCAATTTGCCTATTATGGCGCGTATTTTTGCTTAGCCATTCCTGCTGCTTTTATCAACAAGCGCTTTTCTTATAAAACAGGTGTATTGACCGGACTGGGCTGCGCGGCCGCGGGGGCATTTCTGTTTTATCCAGCCAGTCAAACCATGACTTACGGTTTTTTCCTTGCTGCACTTTTTGTATTGGCTGGTGGATTATCCATTCTGGAAACGTCGGCGAACCCTTACGTCATGGCGATGGGAAATCAAAAAAGTGCGACACGCCGTTTAAATCTAGCTCAAGCATTTAATCCCGTTGGTACTAATTTAGGTGTGTTTTTGGCTGCAACGCTTATATTGCCAAACCTGAATCAGGCATCTGCACAAGAGCGTGCTGCCATGTCGGTAAGCGAGCTTAAAAACGTGATAGGGGCTGAGCTTGATGCGGTAATGCTTCCTTATGTAGGTATGGCATGTGTACTCGTTTTGGTTTGGGTTGCAATCTTCCTGATCAAAGCGCCAATTCAAGAATCGGTTGAGTCTAGTGTGGAAGACGTTAAGTTGGGCGCTTCGCTTAAGCGGTTAGTAGCCAACAAGCATTATCGGTTTGGCGTATTGGCTCAGTTTTTTAATGTCGGAGCACAAACGTGCGTGTGGACCTTCACCATCCAATATGCAATGAAAGCGACAGGTGGCAATGAAGTGAGTGGTGGTGAAATTTTACAATACAGCATGATTGTATTTCTAATTTCTCGTTTCGTGATGACGTGGGTTATGCAGTACCTCTATCCAGCTAGACTGCTAATGATCATGTCACTGATTGCCATGGCGCTATGTATCTTCATGACACAGTCTCCTAATTTAGCAGGCGTAATCGCATTGGTATCTATCTCTGCCTGTTTGTCACTCATGTTTCCAACGATTTACGGCATTGCGCTTGAAGGTCTGGGGGAAGACACTAAGCTAGGCGCAGCAGGCCTTGTAATGGCCATTCTTGGTGGAGCTATTATGCCGCTGTTCCAAGCCGCCATTATTGATAGCGCAGGTGTTATTGTGTCATATATTGTTCCAGCTATTTGCTTCTTGCTAGTAGGTGGCTATGGCTACTTCGACATGCGCGCCAAAAAGAGCAGCGCTAAGCCTCAGTCCGAAATAGACGCAGATGCCCTTAAAAAGATGGAAATGGGAATAGCTAAATAGTATTTCTTAAGTAACGTGTACGGGGCCAGTGATTTTATCACTGGCCTTTTTTGTTTGCCCAGCGAAGCTGGCAAA
>NZ_CACSIH010000122.1:0-2508 GCF_902705805.1 Alteromonas alvinellae
GTAAGCGTCATTAAATCGACCTCTATTTTCTTTGCATCAAACGCGTAACACTCATTCCTGATGTTAACTACACAGGAAAAAGACAATGAATGAACGCGAACAAAACTGGCAAAGCGTGGTTGATGCCTGGCAGTCGAGTCATTTATCGGGGGCTGCGTTCTGCCGAGAGCACGGGTTAGTGTACCATCAGTTTCAATATTGGCAGCAAAAGTTGAGGGACAGCGAGAGTGGTGATAAAGCGTGTGGTGCGCAGACCCACCAATTGGTGCCGGTGCAAGTAGCTCACCGTGCTAATACCAGTGAAGTGCCGTTGCAATTACAGTTACCGAATGGACTGGTCATTCGTGATGTGACCCTAAGTAATATTGATACGGTCACGCAATTATTGCAACAGTTATGAAGGCGCGTTATTTACGACCCGCACTGGCACTGCCACAGATTTACCTCTACCGTGACCCGATTGATTTTCGCAAACAAGCACATGGGTTGGCGGTCTTGGTAGAGCAAGAGTTAGGGCATAATCCCTTTACCGGCGCGCTGTATGTGTTTTCTAACCGTCAGCGAAATAAAATCAAATGTCTGATGTGGGAAGATAACGGTTTTGTGCTGTATTACAAAGCCTTGGCAGAAGAAAAATTTAAATGGCCTAGGCCAGACGATGACTTGCTGTTATTAACGGGGGAACAAATAAATTGGCTGTTGGATGGGTATGATATTAGCCTGCTTAAAGGGCATAAAAAGTTGCATTATGAGGCAATAAATTAGCGCGTTTTAGGGTGAGATTTGGTATAATCTCGCCATGAAAAAGACAGGCAAAAAGCAAGATAAAACAGTCGATTACAGTGGTTTAACTGCCGCTGAATTGTTGGCTGTGTTAGCCCAAAAAGAGGGGCTACTTGCTGATGCCTGTGAACAGCGTGACAGTGCGCTTAGTGAGCGCGATAGCGCGGTTAATGAGCGTGATACCGCGCTTGCTCAACGTAACAACGCCATAGTAGAACGTAACGACGCTATTGCTCAGCGTGACAAATACAAAGCACTCACCGATGAATTACTGCGTTTAGCCAAAATCCAACGCTTTGGCGCAAGCAGTGAAAAACACCCCCACCAAATTAACCTGTTTGATGAAGCTGAGCTTGAAGCCGCCATTGATGATTTACGCGAACAGGTGCCGGAAGAAACACACACGCCTGCACACACCACAACAAACAAAAAGAAGACCCGCAATCGTGGTTTCTCGGCGACGCTAAACCGTATACGTCGTGAATGGTTATTGAGCGACGAAGAAAAAGCCGGTGCAAGTAAAACCTTCTTCAGCAAAGTGAAAGAAGAATTAGAATATATCCCTGCGCAACTCAATGTGGTTGAGATATGGCAAGAAAAGGCGGTATTCGACACACAGCAGGATGAACACATGGTGGCGGCTGCCCGTCCTACACATCCCTTAGGTAAATGTATCGCGACCACTTCACTATTGGCGTACATCATTACCTCAAAATACGCTGACGGGTTACCCCTCTATCGCCTCAATAACATGCTCGCCCGTTTAGGCCATGAGATTGGTCGTAATACCATGGCCAATTGGGTTATCCGACTCGACGAAGTATTTCACCCCTTAATCAAACTGGCCCGCGAACAACAAAATCAGGGCAACTATATTCAAGCGGATGAAACGCGCATTCAAGTCTTAGACGAAGCCGGTAAAAGTCGCCAAAGTGATAAATGGATGTGGGTGACCCGTGGCGGCCCACCGGATAAACCGACAGTGCTGTTTGACTATGACCCTTCACGCGCCGGTCAGGTTCCTGCACGTCTACTCGATGGATTTAACGGTGTCTTGCAAGTGGACGGCTATGCGGGTTACGCCAAAGTCTGTCGCGAGCGTCAATTACCCCGTATTGGCTGTATGGACCATGCGCGACGTAAATTTATTGAAGCCAGTCGAGCGGGCACGCCTAGCCATAAAAACAGCAAAAAAGGCACACCCTCTAAAGCCGATGTCGCGATTGGTTATATCCAAAAGCTGTACGCCATTGAAAGGAAAATTGCTGACTTGAGTAGTGACGAAAAATACCAGGCACGGCAAACCTTAGCGGTGCCTATTCTGAGCGAATTTAAACCGTGGCTTGAGCGTAATCTACCCAAGGTACTGAAAGATTCACTGACCTACAAAGCCATATTCTATATGCTTAATCAGTGGGATGTGCTTGTTGCCTATTGCGACTACGGCTACGTCAATATCAGTAATGCCCTAGCGGAAAACGCCATTCGACCGTTCGCCGTAGGCAGACGAAATTGGTTGTTCGCAGATTCATCGCGAGGTGCACACGCCAGTGCGACCTGTTACTCGCTCATTGAAACGGCCAAAGCTAACGGTGTTGAACCCTCCAGTTACATCAAATATGTGCTAGATAATATTGCCGATGCCACGACAGTTGAAAAATTAGAAGCATTATTACCTTGGAATGTGCCAAAAACTGCGTAAAGTGCTGATTTAAGATCGCTTAC
>NZ_CACSIH010000123.1:0-1516 GCF_902705805.1 Alteromonas alvinellae
CACTAAAATAACTCCATAAAAATTTTATTATACTCTGTTCCTAAGTATTCAAACAAAGTGTGGTACAGCTTATACTCATTTGTTTCTGCTATTTTTTAACAGAGCGTAGCGAAAGCCCCCGTGCTGAATAGCGTCGACTGGGCAAAGTCTAGCCGAAACTGTCTAGTATTTGTGTTTTCAAGCTTTGGGCTACTTTAAAACAATTAATCGAGTAAGCCTTCTTCTTTTAGTGCTTTTTGAACTGAAGGACGTCTTGCTATTTTTTGCTGATATGTTACTAATTCTGGCCATTTAGCAAGGTCAAAACCAACCATTGGACACCAACTTAATACCGTAAATAAATACGCATCGGCTACACTAAATTGCTCACCTAAAAGGTAACTATCATCAGACAATTTAGGAGCAAGGACATCTAAACGACGAGAAAAATTGTTTTTAAATATTTCTTGGGTATCAGATGAAAATGCAGGATTAAATAATCCTCCCAGCCCCTTATGTAATTCAGTTGAAATTAAATTTAGTTGTTGCTGTAGTTGATAACGCTCAAATGTTCCATTAACAGGCGCTAGTTGTTTTTCAGGTACTTGATCAGCAAGGTATTGAATAATGGCAGGGCCTTCTAATAGAATTTTACCATTTTTAAGTTCAAGGGCAGGCACATAGCCAAAGGGATTTATTTTGTAAAAATCTTGTTTATTCTCTAGTGATTTTGTATTGAGATCTACACGAACAAGATCATATGTTAGCTCAGTCTCACACAACACGATATGGGTAGATAATGAACATGCTCCAGGGCTGTAATACAGTTTCATTAGGTGTACTCCTTTTATTGACAGTATTAACAATTTATTTTTAAATTAAATCATTGTAATAGATGTTGTTATTACTCAAGTTTCGGGGTTCAAAATAGACGAGGAAATAACAATAACCTAATGATTTAAAAGAAGTTGATGCCTCATTGTGGTAAAATACTTGTTAACTAGACAACGTAAAAAACCACAAGAGACATCGAATGAATTCTGCCACAAAGACCTTGAACTTACAATCATTAACCGCTGACTTATTGAGCCAAACAAACCTTAAAATAGATAACACCTTTAGCTCAACATGGAAAAGCATTGGTTTTAACATCATGTTACGCCAAGCTAAGTTTTCTAAGCGATCAGGTACGCCAGTAGGTGATATCACCTACCTTTTAATGCTCTGGGTTTGGCTTAAAGTAGACTCTGTAGCCATGTTTTCAAGGGATGCTTTATTAAGTTTTTCCGCGGCAAAAAAAGATGCGTTATATGACTTACTTAACCGTGAAGATGTAGATTGGCGAAAGCTACAATTATTGACCGCTAAAAAAGTCCTTAAGGCTAACAGTAAAAGCCGACTCTGTGCCTTTGTTATTGATGACACCGTAAAAACAAGATCTGGTAAAAAGATGCCCGGCGTATCGAGTCACTTTGACCACTTAACAGCTCGTTGCGTGATGGGGCAGCAAATAGGGGTTCTAGGGATTTTCCCCTCT
>NZ_CACSIH010000124.1:0-37061 GCF_902705805.1 Alteromonas alvinellae
TCAGGCGACAACTACCTTGAAAAACGCCGCAAGTTACAAAGCATAATTTGCTTTTTTCTAAAAAAAACTTTCGAGTTACTTTAAACACTTCATCGGGCAATGAATTGCCTTTAGCTAACCAGTACATAAACAAAACACTGTGGACAAACATGCCTCATTAAAAGGGTTTGTAATGTTATTAAGAAATTTAGAAAATGATGTAGTGCAGTCAGCCGGAAAGGGCGTTACTAACATTATCAAGGCACCAGAAGGAGCCTTCGATAAGTTTAAAGCTCAAGCGAAATCAACTCTGTCAGGAAAAGTAGACCTTGACGGTCTTCAGATGATGAACTCTGGGGAGTTATTAAAAACGAATATACCTGAAAGAGAGGAGTTGCTGGGTAATTTTATACTGTCTAGAACAATAAACAACATTTCAGGGGAGGCGGGATGTGGGAAGTCAACCCTAGCAATGGCTGCATGTACAGCTATATCCACAGGGGGGAGATTTCTTAAGTGGCAGGCGGGAAAGCCCTCAAAAGTTCTTTATATAGATGGTGAAATGCTTCTTTCGGATCTTAAAATTCGTATCAAAAAAATCTGTCATGAATTAAGCGTTAACCAGAAGCTCTTGTTTATGGAAAACCTGATTTTTCTTAATGGGGAGCTTTGTACTGATGGACTACCGTCATTATTGACTCGAGAAGGGCAATTGCTTATAGAGCTAAAACTCTTGGAGTCAAGAGCGAAGGTAATTGTACTGGACAATCTTACATCCTTACTTCCTGATGCTGATTCAGCGGATACTGTAGCTATGAAGGCGTTCCTTCATTGGTTAAAAAGTCTTAGATATGCTGGATACACAGTGATTACGATTAACCATATGACCAAATCGGGTGCACGTTGTGGCAGTGTTGTACTTGATACATACAATGACATGACAATTGACCTAACCGCTGAGATAAAAAATAAGGAGCGAACAGGTAATACACGTTTTACGTTTGCCAAATCTAGGCATTTGTCAGCGAGTCAGAAGAAAGATTTCATATATAGATATGATGATGACGAGTCTGGGCAAACCTTCACGCTTGTCTGACTTTCAGACAAGCTAAAATGTCACTCATTGAAAATGAGAAACAAATCGCGTTAGCAAGAAATAACGAAGTTGATTTCGTAGCGATAGCCGATTGAAAATCGAAAAGCGCATCGTAGTGACTAGCAGGATACGGAGCTTCGTGATTGCGGGGCCTTCTCACCCCGCATTCTTCCCGCAAGTGCGAAGCTCCGCATCCGCAAGGCGGGTGCGATGCGCTGCTTTGGAATGGTTTTGCTAAAAGCAAAAGTGCAGCGAGAGGCTACATGTAGCTGGTAGCAAGCAATTCCGAAGCACTATACGAAGTAGATTTTGCAAGCGGTGATGCTTGCTCACCTCGCTGTGATTGCCTGTTGGTAATCCATCTCCTTTAAACAAATAAAGGGATTTCGCTTTCTACTTCGCTACTTATTGTTATCAATAAGGAGAGATGACCATGAGCGTAGCGAGATTTGAAAGAGGAATTCTGAAGAGGTACATCCAATCGACCTCCACCAAAGATAGGCATAAAGCAAAGTTACTCAGCTTACTAGACTGGATATGGCGTTGGGGATTCACGAGCACGGCTGTATTGGAAGAATTATGGCAATTAGATCGTTCAACAATAAACAGAATGATTCGCAGGTATATCAACGAAGAAATGATTACCGAAGTTGCCACTTTCAGCTGTAGAGATAAAAGACTTTTTCTGCTTAAGCCTGAAGGTTTGAGACTTTTACAGGGTTATCATGATGAAACCCTCAATTATTCCGTGAAGCCTTCTACGCTTAATTTCAAAACAATCACCCACGACTTAATGTGTCAGGCAATAGTTGCGAGAGGCTGCGCAGAAGGGCGATATCAGTTCTATGTCACGGAATCAGAACAAGCAAAGGAGCATCAGAAGAAGACTAGGCGTTGTGACGCAATTGTTTTCGAAACCGAAACAGCTGAGCTTGTAGGTATCGAAGTTGAGGCTTCCGCAAAAACAATACCACACAGAAAAGACTGCTTGATAGCAACTCGGTGCATGATAGAAAACGAAAATCGGTTTAATAGAGTCCTCTACTATTCCCATAAACGAAAACACTTAAAAGACGCTGAAAGGGTTCATCAGAAGCTTTTTGACAAGCCGGAAAACGGTCTCGATGCTACTTGGTTTAAGGCTCATTTGAAACTAGTATATTCACGAGAGTATATCGACATGCTTTATCACAAATTTTGGCTACATTGACCGTTTGATATTTCTGAAATGACCATAAAAAAAGCCCCAGCTATCTTCAGCAGGGGCATTTTTCTTCGTCAGTCTTTCAACTTAGCAGTAAGTCCAGTTCTAACTGGGAAAATTTCCTATCACATACTGTGTTAGGAAATTAAGTTGGTGGCGAGGTTTGCAGTACCCGCCATTCAGTAGGCCAGCAGTGAAACGCTGGGACGCCAACTGCAATGTCGGCAGGTTTTTGATCCAGTTCACTGATAAATAGCTCCAAAGCAAGAAAAAAAGGAGCCTTTGAGGCTCCTATAGTGGGAATTTGACAAACTGTGGTGATGTCAATTGCAGCATTGTTCCACAAAGTTTTCGAATGCTTCTTGCCAACGGTTTACTGAACTGTCAGAAAAAAATGAATCTTGCGAGAGAAGAAAAATACGTCGGAAAGCATGTCCATCGACACTTTCTCTGCAATAACTTTCTATCTCAGCATGAAATACATACATCACCACATCTATAAACTCAGCATCAATATATTGTTGCTGAAGTTTTTCAGGGAGCTTGTGATGTAGTGATTTACTGACAGACATTCCGTTTATACCCCTATCACTAAGATGGAGATAGATTCCAGCTTTCGAGTCGGGATCAAACAGCATTGCCACGCGTCCGAGATCGCTCTCTTTCCAGGGCGAACGACTCATTCGAGTGTAAGTTTTATGAAACTCAATTTTTTGTGAACTCATGTTAAATACCAAGTGATTGTCCTGGTATTAACTAAGCTCACAGTGCGAGTATTACGTCGCATTCATCTGATGTTCTGGTTGTAAGCGTCACGTTCTCGTTTAATGTACTAATTACTAGCGCCCGTATCTCGGCCTATTGTAGTGTCGCCAGGCAAAGTCAGAACAGGCTATAAAACTAGAGCGATTGAGCCAGGTGGGTCATCTCCTAAACCAGTCCACAGATTATCCTTTATTACCAATCGTCGAATCCGTTTGTATCGCTGTTACAACTATCGAAGGAACAAGGTTCGGAACTGGTGTGGTCAAAATTACAGCTACTGCTTTCAAATTCAGTGTTTTCGGTAACACCGTATGAATTACCATTTATATCTACGCCGCCAACCATTGGTGAGCCATCAACGTTAACAGTCTGCTCTGGCACAGAGGAACTCGCATTGCCTGAACCAAACAGCAAATTAAACAAACCCATATCTACTTCCATTTGTCATTAATCTGCTGACAAATGTTAATAAAAATGCTAGGTTCTAAAAGCACTTTCGTTGTCGCTAGACGCCTAAAGTGCTTGAGGATTTATAGTCGAAATGGGTGATGTAAGGACATACAAAATACCATTTGATTTCAGTTTTCTCTGATATGGAATTGTCTTCAAATAGCATATTTAACAATCAATCTTTTGGTTGCAAAGTATGCGTCCTTCTTAAATTTCCCATCGCTAAAGACTGCATCAATACAAGCTTAATTAATAAGTAATGCCGTAAACGGGGTTCCTTCGGAAAATAACAATGATAACGAACAACAACTTTTATCAAACCGCTGCCTTCATCTGGTCAGTTGCCGACCTGCTTCGCGGTGATTTCAAACAATCCCAGTACGGGCGCGTTATCCTTCCATTTACGTTACTACGTCGCCTTGAATGTGTGCTGGAAGAGTCAAAAGACGCGGTAGTAAAAGAAGCTGAACGGGTAAGGGCAATGAACTTACCAGAAGAAGCTCAGGAAAAAATGCTTATAAGGGCAACTCAAACAACCAATAACCCCAATGGTTTGTCTTTCTTCAATACCTCGCCGATGGATCTCGGCAAAATGGGGCAAAGTGATATCAAGGCTAATCTGGGTACATATATCCAAAGCTTTTCATCTGATGCCCGTGAAATATTTGAACACTTCAAATTCGACGAGTTTGTAGGTCTGCTGGACGAAGCCAACCTGCTTTACAAAGTCGTAAAGAAGTTCGCTACTACAGATCTAAGCCCAAAAAACATATCAAACCACGACATGGGTTTGGTGTTTGAAGAGTTAATCCGGCGCTTTGCTGAAAGCTCCAACGAAACGGCAGGAGAACACTTTACCCCTCGCGATATCGTTCGGTTAACAACTTCTCTGGTATTCATGGAAGATGATGATGCGTTAACCAAAGAAGGCATAATCAGAACCATATACGATCCAACGGCTGGTACGGGCGGCTTCCTGTCATCAGGGATGGAATACGTGCATGAGCTGAACCCTAATGCAGTTATGCGAGCTTTCGGTCAGGAACTTAACCCAGAGTCATACGCTATTTGTAAAGCCGACATGCTGATAAAAGGGCAAGACGTAAGCCGTATCAAACTAGGTAATACGCTGTCGAACGACCAACTACCTGCCGACCAGTTTGACTACATGCTTTCTAATCCACCGTTTGGTGTGGACTGGAAGAAAATTGAAAGTGACATCAAAGACGAGCATACCCTAAAAGGCTTTGATGGTCGCTTTGGGGCAGGTCTGCCACGTGTATCAGACGGTTCTTTACTCTTTTTAATGCATCTCATTAGTAAAATGCGAGATACACAGCCTGTTGATGGTGTTGACAGTAATGGCGGGGGTATCGGCATCATTCTGAACGGTTCACCACTGTTTACAGGTGGTGCGGGAAGCGGTGAAAGTGAAATTAGACGCTACATTTTAGAAGCTGATTTGCTGGAAGCTATCGTTTCACTGCCGACGGATATGTTCTACAACACAGGTATCGCGACTTACGTTTGGGTGCTAACCAACAAGAAAAAAGACGAACGTAAAGGCAAAGTGCAGCTTATCGATGGCTCAAACCTCTACGGAAAGATGCGCAAGTCTCTTGGTTCAAAACGCAATCAAATGAGTGACGACGACATTAAAACTATCACTCGTGCCTTTGGTGATTTTGAAGTTATTGATGCTCGTGAAATAGATAAACCATCAGAACAAAAATCAAATCGTGGGCGTCAGTCCGCCACTGCGAAACAAGAGACACCAAAGACGTTTGCCAGCAAGATATTCAATACCTATGAGTTTGGATATCGTCGCATAACGATTGAAAGACCATTACGTTTATCTTCTCAAATCACCGATGAGGCTATCGAATCCCTGCGTTTTGCACCCAAGCCTTTCAATGTAGTGATGGAGCGAATTTACAGTGAGTTTGGTTCATCATGGGATGAAGGGAATTACGGCGACTTAAGCCAGGTTCAGGTGGAAGTTCGCGCACTGATAAAAGCAGAATTCAGTGAACTAAAAGAAGCGCAAATCAAAGACGTGTTGAGCAGCAAACTGTGGTTGTTCCAGAAAGCGCTGATGGAAAAGGTACAGAAACTACAGGTAAAGCTTGCTGACGTTGCAGGTGGTAAAGACAAGCGTTCAGATGACTTTAACCAATTCGAAATAGATTACAGCAAAGCCCTGAAAGCCCTAAACATCAAATTTGATGCAAAAGAGAAAAAGCAGTTTCTGGATGCAGTAACTACTAAGAACCCAGAAGCCGAACGTGTTGTTGATAAAGCGCTAAAAGGTAAAGAAGACCCACTTTATGGTGCGTATGAATACGAAGGGCCTGTTAGCAAGTGGAAAGGCAAAGTAGTCACGTTTAAGCAAGACGGCGACCTGCGTGATAACGAAAATGTGCCGCTAGACCCAAGCATTGCAACGTCGGATTTGGTCGCAACATACTTTTCAAAAGAGGTAGCGCATCATGTTTCAGATGCTTGGATCAATGCGGATAAGCGAGATGAGAAGGATGGTGAGATAGGTGTTGTGGGTTACGAAATTCCATTTAATAGACACTTCTACATTTTCCAGCCACCGCGTGATTTAATAGAAATTGATGAGGACTTAGATGCTGTTAGTGCAACAATTTTACAGCTCCTCCAAGAGGTACACTCTTAATGCCTAAATATTCACCGTATGAAGAATACATCAACTCAGGTGTTGAATGGTTAGATGTAATTCCTGCTCATTGGAATTTAAGTAAGGTTAAGTATTTAGCTCCTTTTCAAGTGGGCTGGACTCCACCAACCAAGAATGATGAGAATTTTAACGGTAGTAATATTTGGGTAAATATTTCAGATTTAAAAGCAAAGGTCATCACCAGCTCGGAAAAAAAAATCTCCGATAAAGCCGCAAAAGAAGCCTCGATGAGTATCACACCTCAAGGCTCGCTAATGTATAGTTTTAAACTATCTGTTGGCGCTGTTTCGTTTGCTGGATGTGATATGTACACAAATGAAGCAATTGCATCATTCTTAGAAAATGACCATTTACCTCTTTCTTATCTATACTACGCGTTGCCTAAGTTCGTGATTGAAAATGCATCAACAAACATATACGGGGCAAAGATTTTAAACCAAGAGTTAATAAAGAATGCACTGTTGCTCGCTCCGCCTTACGATGAAGCGGAGTTAATTGCTAACTTTCTTAATCACGAAACCGCAAAAATCGATACCCTTATAGAAAAGCAACAACAGCTTATCAAGCTCCTAAAAGAAAAGCGTCAAGCGGTTATCAGTCATGCCGTAACCAAAGGTTTATACCCTGATGTACCGATGAAAGATTCGGGTGTGGAATGGTTGGGTGAAGTGCCAGAAGCATGGGCTATCAAAAGTTACCGTTATGCTTGCAAAATATATAGAGGTAAGTTCGGTCACCGACCTAGAAATGACCCTGCATTCTACGATGGAGAATTTCCCTTTATTCAGACAGGTGATGTAGCGAGAGCAGATAAATTTATTTCTTCTTACAATCAGACGCTAAACGAAAAGGGAAAAGGGGTTAGTCAGCTATTCCCTGCCGGAACTTTGATGATGGCTATCGCTGCTAATATTGGTGATACAGCAATACTGGGTTTCGAAGCGTATGCTCCAGATAGCGTTGTCGGGTTCAAACCATATGCTAACCTTGATATCGAATTTCTTAGATACAGTTTTATGGCAGCTTTACCAGCCTTAGAACAAACATCGACCCAGAGCACACAAGCTAATTTGAATGTCGATAGAATAGGCGCTGTTAAAGGTACTTTTCCTCCTTTTGACGAACAGTTAGAAATAGTAAATTATCTTGATAATTTGCTCGAACGTTACGATTCAATTGAAAAGCAATGTAAAGATGCTATTGAACTAATGAAAGAGAGGCGAACAGCCTTAATATCAGCCGCAGTTACAGGCAAAATTGATGTTCGTAAATGGAAGCCAACAAATAATAAGAATACAAAGGAAGTAGAGGTAACAGAATGAGCATGGACGCTACTCAGGAACAAATTTTCCAGGACGATATAATTAGTCAAATGCTGGTTAACGGTTGGCAGCTAGGTCAGCCTGAAAACTACAATCGCGAAGCAGCGCTGTATGAACAAGACGTTCTTACTTTCGTAAAGGAAACTCAACCTAAAGAGTGGGAGAAGTTTTGTGAGGTATTTCCAATTGATTCAGATCGCCATTTCCTTGATGCGTTAGTCACTCAGCTAAAGAAAGCGGATATCAACGCGACTGATCAAGCTTCCCGAACATACGGCACATTAGGTGTTTTACGTCATGGGTTAAAAATTCGTAATGCCCGTTTTTCTCTTTGCCAGTTTAAACCAGAGCATGATTTAAACCCCGATACTCTTATTCGCTATCAGAAGAACATCTGCCGTGTTGTCCCTGAGTTAGTGTACAGCCCTTATGCAACGGCGGAGCACTTTGCTACAACAGGAAAGGCTTCTAAGAAATGGCGCATTGACCTCGTACTGTTTGTGAATGGGCTTCCAGTATCAACACTTGAGTTAAAGTCTGAATTTAAACAAGCTGTTGAGAATGCGATTAAGCAGTATAAGCGAACCCGTTTACCCAAAGACCCCGTTACCAAGAAAATCGAGCCTTTGCTTGCGTTTAAACGTGGTGCACTGGTGCATTTTGCTGTTAGTCAGTACGAAGCGTATATGGCGACTAAACTCGCTGGCGACGAGACATTTTTCTTACCTTTCAACAAAGGTACAATCGAAGGTGGTGCGGGTAATGACATTCCAGAAGACGCAGACCGCTATGCCACAGATTATCTATGGAATGAAGTGTTAACGCCCGATAACCTGCTTAACATTATTGGTCGGTTCATCCACCTCCAAATTGAAGAAAAAGAAGACTGGGAAGGTCGCAAGAGCAAAAAAGAAACGCTGATATTTCCTCGCTATCACCAGTGGAACGTTGTCACTAAACTTATCGATGCTGCGGTTGAAGAGGGGACAGGTAATAAGTACCTGATTCAGCACAGTGCAGGTTCCGGTAAATCCAACTCAATTGCATGGACAGCACACCAGTTGTCTACTTTGTATGATGCGGACGGTAATAAGCAGTTTCACTCTGTTATTGTCGTTACAGACCGTACGGTATTAGACGACCAGCTACAAGATACCATTTATCAGTTTGAACACGCCGATGGTGTGGTAGGGCGGATCAACAATAAAGAAGGTGATGGCTCCAAATCAGAAAAGCTTGCGCAGGCTCTGGAAACTTCACAACCAATCATCATTGTTACAATTCAAACATTCCCGTTTGTCCTACGCGCAATTGAAAATTCAACATCGCTGAAAGAACGTAGCTACGCAGTAATAGCCGACGAAGCACACTCTTCACAAAGTGGATCTACGGCGCGTCAGTTAAAAGAAGTATTGATGACGGACGTAGCAGACGATGATACTGAATTAACTTCAGAAGACATTCTCGATGCAACCATTGCTGCTCGAAGAGGTAGCGCTAATTTAAACTACTATGCGTTCACTGCGACACCGAAAGCCAAAACACTGGAACTATTCGGGCGCTTACCTAATCCAGAACTGCCCGCTTCAAAGCAGAATAAACCGGAAGCCTTTCATGTTTACTCAATGCGCCAGGCTATAGAGGAAGGCTTTATTCTGGATGTATTGAAGAACTACACCAATTATCAGGTAGCGTATCAATTAGCACAGAAGATTGAAGCGGCCGACAAAGAGGTTGATAGCAATAAGGCGAAGGTAAAGCTAAACCAGTGGGTGCGTTTGCATGAGTACAACATCTCACAGAAAGTGAAGGTGATTGTAGAGCACTTCAAAGACAACATAATGGGATTGTTGGGCGGTCAGGCAAAAGCAATGGTAGTAACCAGCTCACGTAAGGAGGCAGTGAGATATAAACTGGCTTTTGATAAGTATGTCACTGATAAGGGGTATCAATCGATACGGGCATTGGTAGCCTTTTCTGGCGAAGTCGAGTTTAACCCTAACGACCCTGATGCCGTTGCGTTACTTGATCAGAAATTCACTGAAAAAAGCATGAACCCTGATTTGAAACAGGATATGCGAAAGGCCTTTGATACAGATAGTTATCAATTGATGCTAGTTGCAAACAAGTTCCAGACCGGATTTGACCAGCCAAAGCTATGCGCCATGTACGTGGATAAAAAGCTCGGTGGGGTGGAATGTGTACAAACGCTATCCCGACTAAATCGAACGTATCCTGGTAAAGCTGAAAGTGGCACCTTTGTGCTGGACTTCTTTAACGATCCCCAAGATATCCTTGATGCATTCCAACCCTATTACCAAACTGCTGAACTAACGGATGTCACCAATCCTGATATCGTGTTTGATTTATTTGAGAAACTTCGTACCAGCGGTATATTCCTCTGGAACGAGGTAGAGCAGTTCTGTGATGCTTTCTTTACCAAAAACAAATCCAATGCCGCTATCAGCAATATTTGTAAGCCAGCAGTAGATAGATGGCAGAAACGATACAGCTCAGCCGTAGAAGCTTATTTACAGGCTAAAGAAATGTTCGAGCGCACCAAGAAGACGGGCGACGTTGTACTAATTGCAAACGCTGAAAACAGCTTTAAAGACTGCAAGCAAGAGAAAGACAGGCTTGAGATATTCAAAAAAGACTTGGGAAGCTTTACCCGCTTCTATGAGTTCATGTCGCAGATTGTCAATTATGATGATAAGGAACTCGAAAAGCTGAGCTTATACGCAAGACATTTGCGCCCATTGCTACGGGAGAAAGTCATTGATGAAGATGACATTGATTTAGCTAATGTGGTTATGAGCCATTATCGACTATCTAAAATCCGTCAGCAGGATATTAAGCTTCAGGAAGATAGCGCAGATTACAAGCTGGAACCCAATAGTGATGTTGGTTCAGGTAAAGTTAAGGACAAAAAAGAAGAGTTTTTGTCTCTAATACTTGAACGGCTAAACGAAGTGTTTATTACAGACAACCTCACTGACAACGACATGGTGAATTACGCCTATACGGTTCGAGACAAGCTCAGTGAAAACAGCGCTGTAATGACACAGATAGCTAATAACACCCCCGAACAAGCAATGCTGGGAGATTTCCCCAAAGCTATTGATGATGCCATCCTGAGCAGCGGAGAAGCGCATCAGGAGCAGATGATGCAACTTCTTTCTGACCCAATGAAATCAGCAGCGTTTGCCAGGGTGATTTTTGACATGTTGAATAGTGGCAAAGCCTAGCTTCTAAAGAAGACTAAAAAGTCAGAAAAATTTTTAATTTGCCAAAGTCCGTTTTTTTACGGAAGTTTGGAAATCTTATTTGAAGTAACATTCTTGTATTCGAAGCCAGATAAGCCAGACTGAATGCAAGTATCGAGCGCAAATAAAAATCAAGCTATCACGCCACCGAGCGTGATGGCTGCTGCTTTGCGTTCGCATTCATTAGTTGGAAGCGCTAGTGATATAGCGCGGAAGTTGAATATCGACGAAACTGATGTAATAGGTTTAGCTGAAGATGGTTATATCAAAGCAATTCAATTGCGCTCTGGCAAATGGCTTTTTCCACCAGTAGACCAAATAGATATCTGGGGCAGCAATGGGCTTGCGCATTCCTCACCCAAGAAAGAGCCATTCGTACAATACGAATATTTTGACAAAATATCAGAAGGTTCTTCGACACCTGCCGCTAGCTTGCAAAACTCTGAGTTAGATGAAGGCTTATCCACTAACTTTCAAAGCCTCCACAATCAAGAACCTACCACAGGTGCTCAATCTCCAAATTTGTCAGCGCCGCTTACTATTGCTGATGTATGCTGCAAGACTCTGCTCGACGAGTTCATTTTTTTTAAGAAAAAAAGGTCTGCTATCCCCATCACTCACGACGCTATGACAGGTTTAAAGCTTGAATATACGAACAAGAAAAGAAGGCTCATAGTAAAGGCCAAAACAAAAAAACGAAATGACCGTTGCCGTTTAATGGAGTGGAGTCATGACGAAGAGAACGCTTCTTATAAACTAGAATCAATCATAGCAAGTTATATTGAAGTATTCGAAAAATTAAAGCGAAGACCAACTACAGAAGAGTTCAAACTACACAGCAAAAAGCTACACACCGTTGGTGATGTTTTACTCAATCATTTGCACGTAAATGTCGTCTATAACCATGGGGAAGGGTCAGCTGAGTGGAAAGTAATAGAGAGCCTTATCGATAATCACTTATCGAAAGCTGTCAATGTCAAAATGCCAAATAAAGCTCAGTCTGAGACAATCAATATTATGAACGAACCTTATGTCGCATTTACAAAAAAGAGGTTTGATATGTATCTCTCTGAGTTCAAGGATACTGTTGGCGTCCACGATAAAATCGTATCGCGAGTGAAAGCTGCATTTAATTTCGCTCTAGATGAAAGAATGCTGAGGGCAGAAGATTCAAGGCCGTTCACGCTAGCAACCCGAATCGCTAGGGAGCGGCATGTTGAAGTTTCTGACAAAGACTTAGAATCAATGTTTCATTATCTTAGTGAGCATGTAAACCAAGATTTCGTGTTTTTTATGCACCTTCAATCGTCTGGGCACTTTAGGGATGGGCAGGTCATGCCCTTAAAATTCTCGGACTTTGATTTAGCAAACAACTTTGTTCGGGTTAAGCCCAAGCGAGGAAAAGAGGTGACCATTCATTTACCAGAAGACATTATAAAGATGGTATTGGAACGGCAATCTCAGTTCAAAGAAAGAGCAATCTCATCTGACTATTTATTTCCATCGAATCGTTCTAAAAATGGGCACAAAGCAAACTTTGATTCATATTGGTATGAAATGCTAGAGGATTTAGGTTTTGTATCAACATCAAATGATGGTGAGAGAACCTATAAATACTGCCTACATGACTTCAGGGAAACGTTACTCGGTAGGCTTTCCGAAAGCGACGACTACACTCTCGCAGCGGCGTTAGGACATTTATCCATCCACGCAATAAAGTCTTACAGAAAGGCTAATACTAAGCGAAGTAAAGATGCTGCTGAAAAAGGACACAAGAGGAAAGTTGGCGCTATAAATAACAAACCTCACTAAGTTAGTATTGCAAAACGTACGGCGCGCTTGATTGATGTCTATTTCAAGGGAGATGTATGCATCCACGACTTAAGCAGCTTTTTCTCGATAAGTTCAGCGCTCGTAGTTTGTAGATTGATAGCTTGCCATTGAAAAATCTGGCCTAATCTTAATCTACGATAGAAATCAGTTACTTTTGATCTTTCTCTTATCACCTCATGGTATTTGAAACCTGATTCAAGTGCTTTTTCAGTATTTAGATAATCCCAATCACTGATAACATTTCCAGTTTTCATGTTTTGTAATTTAGGGCCTACAGCATCATAGATAGTTCCGTTTCCTAGACAAATCCAAGCATGAAATTTTGGCTTTGTGTTAAGCCAATTATTAGCATGGAAGGTCTGAATAGAATTTTTAGACCTAGAGGACAGAGTAACCCCAATTGGTAGCAGCCTTCCGATGACAACTTTAGCATTTCTGTCAGTGCGGCCTACGAACCTGTGAGCTAGTAGGGAAAAAGGCAAGCAATTCATGTTCAGGCCACCAGGCCAGACAATAGGATTAAATCCTTTGCTTCGTTAATGTTCCATTATTAAATAATGACTAACCATAGCTTCCTTTATTGCCTTCGATGGTTTCGTTGGTGTTCCAGTAAACATTTTTGAAATATGAGTTTTTCACAATAGCACTTAACGTAACAGCACACATAGTGAATCATTATTGACAAAAAAGGTGGAACAAGTAGCCTAAGGAGTGGAACAGAAGTGGAACAAAAGACTTATAAAAGCGCTACAGGCCTTGTTTTTACTGGGTTTTTTAAGGGAATGGTGGCCCCACCCTGACTTGAACAGGGGACCTGCCGATTATGAGTCGGATGCTCTAACCAACTGAGCTATGGGGCCATATTAGATGTGCTGCGTGGATTTCATTGCAAATTGTTTTGCATAACAACCACAAGCGAGCGCAAGTATAAGCAGTTTTATTTGCCTTGTCACGCCTCGCTTGTGGCTTTGTGATTTGTTTGCTTTATTTTTGTTCACTCACCTATGAGTTGAGTATAACTTTCTGCAGTCGAGCACGGCGTAACCAAACTGCAAAAGCAAGTACCAACATGCTCAATAAAGTAGTTGAACCGCCCCCGCCAGAACTATTTGATCTGTTATCAACAGGTACACTTGCTACGCTCTCATTTACATTTACCGTGACGGTGTCGGTGGTACTAATACCGAACTCGTCGGTTGCACTCAATGCAAACGTTAAGTTACTTGCAGTAGCTGGGGCTGTGAAAGACATAGTTAACGTGCCTGAATTTTTTATAGTGACCGTTTCGCCTGCCGTTTGTGTCCACTCTACGCTTATTAGCGCGCCTTCGGGGTCTTGCGCGCTACCTGTTAGCTCAACGCTTGCTCTCACATCGGTTTCAACATCTGTTCCTGCGTTCACGACGGGGGCTTGGTTGCTTTCATCGTCTTTTATCGTAATGATAGTTTCAACAACGCCGCCTAATACGTTGGCATCTTGCGCGGCAAGCACTAAACGGAACTGTTCGTTTTCTTCTTCCACGCTGTCGTTAATAAGCGTTACTGTCACCGTCTTATCGGCAGTATCGCCATCATTCCAAGTTAGCGTGCCCGTTGCGGTCACGAAGTCTTCATTGTTTATTGCAGTGTCACTTTCCAGTGAATAATTTACGCTAACGCTGCCTTCACTTCCGCCTTCACGAACAATATTTACTGTAAGTTCGGGGGCTGTCTCTAGAACGGCGAGTTCAGATTTACTTAGTTCAACTTTTCCTTGTTGCGCCGCACCAAGTATTGTTACTTGCGTATAGCCGTTGCCCGAAGCGATACCGCCGCCTTGGGGGTTAAATAGCCTTACAAAAAATACTTCGTTACTTTCTGTATCATTATTAGCGCTAACACTTAATGCAATGTTCTTTGCATCAGAATCATTTGCGCCCCAGGTAAGCTCGCCAGAAGTAAACAAAACATCATCGCTGAGGGCCGAGCCAGCTAATACCTCGTAGGCTACCGACATGGCACTGTCGCCGCTTTTAGTAACGGGAAGGTTAAATGTTGTATCGGCTTCTGTCTCATAACTACTTTGCGAAAACGCCGCAACAGTTGCTGCGGTAAGCGTGTTGTCTTTTAAAACAAACAGGCCACGCTGAATATCGCTAACTAGAATATTGCCGCTTGGTAAAAATGGATAAACACCCCAAGCACCATTGAAGTTAGTGCTGTTAAAAGCAGGGTAGGTGTCGAAGAAACCTGCTTCCTCAGGTGCGGTAGGATCTGAAATGTCTAGTACGGTTAAGCCACGTTCGTAATTCGACATGTAATAGCGGTTCCCTCTAACGTAGCCGTTGTGATCGATGGTGCCGTTGTTACTGCTCCAAATACCCGCCAGTACAGGCGCAGTCAGTGATGAAATATCAAAAATCATGACTCGGGTATTTAAGCTAAAGTTGCGCTCGTCCAGTTCATCGTGGACAAACGCGTATTGCTTATCTTCACTAAACCAGCCGCTGTGGGTATAGGCAACCTCGTTGTAGCTAGTATTACTTAGTTCTGACGTACTGTTAGAATCAGTATGATCCCAAAGACGCATTGAGCTTTCGTTGAAGTCGAGCATTACGGTACATCCTGATGCGGTGGCATTTACGCATTCAGTTTGAGCTCGTGCATCTGTGATGTGCATTGACGATGCGTCATGCGTGTAGTCTGCTCGGGTAAGTCCATTGGGTATATAGGAAGGTGTGGGTGCTTGAGGCGCGCTTAGCGCATAGGAGCGAAAAGCACCACCATTACTATCTTGTCCCACCAAATGAAGTTGAGATGTCGCGCCTGCCAAGGGAGTATTTAGTGTGTAGTCTACGTTTGATATGTAGATATTGTGTGCACGGTTGTCGTCGGTATTACGTCTAACTAGGCTAACGCGCTCAGGTAAGTTATTCAGGTCTATTATGCTAAACCCTTCAGTTACGCTGTCTGCACTGGCGTAAGCATAGGCCTTAAATCTGCCCGATGTACTATCAAAATACTGATAGACCTTGATGTCGCGCCATGTTGTGCTTTGCCCCGTGATTTCGCCTACAACTACTGGAGACGTGGGCTCGGTTACATCCACCACAGCAATACTGGCTTGCATGCCTACAATGGCATACTCTCTGCGATTGTTTAAATCTACATGCCCCCAGATATCATTTGCGCTATTAGACACTGACGAAAGTGCGGCAACTGGGACGTGAGAAAGTAAATCAATATTGCTACACGGATAGTCACCAGCCATTCCATTGTTACAGCTTTCATTTGCGCTTACAGTGGTGTTCAACTCCATATGTTGTGCGGCTAGTGACGTAAGAGGTGAAGCGGCCTTACCATCAACAATAGTGTCGAACCCTCTATCGTAAAGTGCTTTTGATAAAAAGGCAGGTACGTTGAGAAGTAACGTTTTGTGTAAAGCGGGTTTTTGCGCTTGAAAGTGATCGTTACGAGAAAACCCGCCAAGCACGGGTAGAAGACTGTCGTTTAGTACTTGTGCTTGCTGCGCGTTGTCGAAATAATACTGGCCTTCAGCGACTAAAATCTTATCGCCTTTATTGGCCTGCCTAGCCGCGTATATTAGGGTTTTACAGGGTCTGAAACGGTTGTCACACTTTCCTGTGTCAATGCCGTTTTCAGCAACAAAGCGTGCTTTGTCGTGGTCAGTGTGAGCGAGCACAGCTTGACTCATAAATGTTAAAAGCAGCACTATTAGCGTTATTTTTAATGCATTCATCTTGTCGTCCGTGCAAGTATTAAAAATTGCTGGTTTGTTTAAAAAACTATCAGATAATCAAAGGAAGTACATAAGTAAATGAAAATGCCTTTTCGCATGTGTGTCATGCCTTCGTTACTCTTGGCGGTTTTGGTATCGATAACGGGGTGTGATGTAGTAAATCTCAAAGGACGAGAGCCCGGTGAGATCCCGTTTAAATTGATTGGGGTAGATACTGGGGCTTGCCCCATGATAATGAGTATTGGGAAGCAGCGCTGGAATGTTGATTATTTTGGCTTTTACCTCAGTAAGCCGGAAGTACGTATTGATGGAAAGTGGCAGCGGGTTAAGTTTAAACAAACCCAATGGCAAACGCCGAATGAAGCTCTGCTGAAATTTCATAACAAATGCAGCAATCCTAATGATGCGAATAGCAAAATTGTGCTGGATGTGTCTGAAGAGTTATTGAAATTATCTACGAATTTGCGTTTTACCATGGGGCTTCCCTTCGACGTTAATCATGCTAATCCACTCACACAGCCTTCGCCATTAAATGACAGTTCAATGTTTTGGAGTTGGCAAAATGGCCATAAATTTTTAAGACTGGATGTGTCTAAAAGTGGCGAAGAAGCGCGAAAATGGTCTTATCATTTAGGCAGTGTTGGATGTAACTCCGAATCTGCCGTCAGATCGCCGGAAAAATCCTGTGCCTTCACTAATCGCGTAGAGTTTATTTTGCCGATGACTCAGCTTGATACGGATTTAGATTTAGAAGTCTCGGTGTCTAACATAGTAGCGCAAGTTGATTTAAACGAAGCAACAAGCTGCATGTTTGAGTCTCCGGAAACAGAACCTTGTAAAAAACTTATTCAAAATCTCGTACATAGGCCTTGGATTAAGTGGCAGTAAAAGTGCTTCCTCAGCGTTTTAAAACGCGAGCGCCGAATGCACGGGAAATGGTGTGTTCACTTTGCATTGTGGTAGGGGGAAGTGCGTGTTCGAAAGCACCCACCCCCTATGAATGGAATCTGCCAAATCATATACCTGCGCCCACGGTTCCTGCCGACAATCCCATGACGGTGGAAAGCGTTAAACTGGGGGAGATGCTGTTTTTTGATACGGCATTAAGTGCGAACAACACAACATCATGTAGTAGCTGCCATGATCCTGAAAAAGCCTTTGCAGAATCTAGAAAAGTGTCGGTGGGCGCACATGGCGAAGAGCTCAACCGCAACGCGCTGGCGCTTATTAATGTGGCTTACAATGCTTCATTTACGTGGGCGCACAACAACTTAGACAGTATTGAAAAACAACTACTGATCCCGCTCTTTAACGAACACCCTGTGGAAATGGGGGTAACTGGTAATGAAGATGTTATTTTAATGCGCTTTGAGCAAGGCGATTACCCTGCACTCTTCAAAGCAGCGTATGGTGACGAAACCCCTAGTGTGAACAACATTGTTAAAGCATTGGCTAGTTATGTAAGAAGCCTAGTATCTTTTAATAGTGCATTTGATGCCTATGCTTATCGACAAGACGACAGCGCACTGACAGCGCAACAACTTGAGGGCCTAAACCTCTTTTTTTCTGAACGCACAGAGTGTTTTCACTGCCATGGAGGCGTGAACTTTACGCAGTCGTCTAAACATAGTTTTCAGCCATTTGGTGCGCAACCATTCCACAATACAGGTTTGTACAACGAAGATGGTGCGGGCAGTTACCCCAAAACAGATATGGGGCTGTATAGTGTAACCTTTAACAAGCAGGACATGGGGAAGTTTAGAGCGCCTACCTTGCGAAATATTGCGCTCACGGCACCTTACATGCACGATGGGAGTATAGCCACCCTTGAAGATGTTATTGCGTTTTATGCCCGGGGGGGCAATGAAGCTCAAAGCCCCAACCCCTATCGTAGCCCGTTTATTAAAGGCTTTAGTATTTCTGAAAAAGAAAAAGCAGCACTGGTGGCATTTTTACAAAGTTTAACTGACGAAGAATTTGTTGAAAAACACGTTTCACGCAAAAATAAGTGATTTATTGCTCATTTTTTGTGTTTTATGTTTATACTTTGCACATACAAATCAACCAAATGCTTATGTGCTGTTTGTTAACATCGTGATAGACTCAATTATCACATTCTTTGTTAATAGTTAAAAAAGCAGGTAAGCGGTCGCGGAGATGAGAATGACTGAAAAACCCTTTATTACAAGTGGTCGAAACACCATCATTCATAAAATTAGAAAGTTAGACCTATTGGTTATTAATGGCGATGAGAACCCGCCAATTATCGTAACCTACAAAGGCATTAAGCAATATGAAGGCAAAGTGCCAGAAAATAAGCGCGATGCGAAAATCATGGATATGGAACTGGTCGATGTAACGACTAGCGATGTTTTCGGCGATGAAAAAACCTTAGTGTTCATTCAAACGCTTAATGGAAAAGAATATAAGATTGACTACTCGAAAATTGGCACGAGTATGTTTATCAAAATCCATCAAGATAGTATTTTCTAAAGATTCACTTACCTACCACAGGCAGTGATGTTTTTAGCTATTGGGGCTAGGCAATCTGGCCCCAGTTTTCTGGTTTTAATGAATAAAAGCCACTAATTAGCCGTCTATCACCTTAAAATCTGGACATAATGTTTATTTAAAATATTGAATCGGCAGATGTCTACTGGGGTTACTTCGGAAGCATTTACACCACTTATCACTCCTGCAGTTTCTAGCCCTTCTGTGATAAGTTCTAAGCAGAACCAATTACTGAAACCCTCTTGATTGTAACTAATGCCGCCAGGCTGTATATCCGCTCTTATAAGAAGATACAGTTGTTGCTCTAATATAGTCCTTCCTTGAATTAATGTTAATGGCGAACCGTATTACCAGAATTTGTACTAGGTTCGAGGATATACTTTAGCGGTTATTCGCTATGCCTCACTTCTTCGCGTTCAGAGAATGTTGCAAAGTATGTGTCAAGTACGATTAATAACCGTTTAGACCGATAATTAAACCTTGGCTTTTGTGTGCTTATCGCAAGGTCTCAAATAACCGTACTTTAACGCTTTTGTAGCGTAAATATCATAAACCTTAACTAGTTTATTGGTGCGGCGGCATGAAGAGGTCGTCACCGCGTTGCCTAATACTATCAGAGGAAATTGTTATGTTTACGTTACGCCGTGTTACCCAATGCACTCTACTCGGAATGACCCTTTCTTTTACCGCTACCGCAGCAAATGCTGGTACTTATCCAGTAGAGCTTGAAGATGACTTAGTTGCAGTATGTGAAGCCGTTAAAAGCAATAGCCGCTTAAAGTTGCGCCGCGCCGTTAAGGCAACAGGCTTAAATATGAGAGATCTACACGAAGGCCTAGTATGTAACGGACAAGATATGCTGACTTTTGCGACTACTCACAATGCATCTAAAACCGCTCAGCATATTGCGCGCCGTATCAATGCAGACCCTGGTGTATTGACAGCCAAGCGCTAGCAACGTTATGCGCCCTGAAATTTGGGCTATTAATTGATAGCCCCTTTTTGCATTAATTCACGATTTACTTTCTTTAATTCACTGTGCTATCTGGGATTAGAAATTGTTAGCCACAGTTTGTATGCAAGGTAGAGCAGATGATCTCATTGATTTTCTTACAATCTGCATCTCAGCAAGAATCACTTTGCAAAATATTGAAGCAGCTAAATGTTTTTAGTCATGTTTTTGGGGCCGAGTCGGTCGGTCATTGCTTAGCGTTGGCTGAAAAGTACCCCCAGTCCGTCGGTTTTTATTCAGTATCAAAATCATCTCGAAATCTTGCCACAAAATATTGGCTGGCAGTGGGTGAAAACGATGAAGAGGCGCTACTTGCTTTTTCACATAACGCATCGGGTTTTGTAACCTTGCCAATTGACGAGAACCAATTACTGCGAGCAATCGATTATGTGAAAAATAAATATCATTTTTTTGAGCGAGATTTTCAGTTCAACTTAATGGTAAAAGGATTGTGCGAGCAGCATGGTGTGTCAAAACCAGCGTTACTAGCAACGTTGCGCCGCCAATTAAGTAAATGTGCCAGACCCAACATAGTTGGCATAAGAGCTGACGATGGATGGTGTTGCCTAGACCCTTCCGATATAAAATGGATAGAAGCTGCTGGTGATTATATGTGTATATACACGCTGTCTGAAAGCTATGTGGTTCGAACAACCTTGTGTGAATTACTGAAGCGGCTTGGTGAGCGACACTTTAAACGATGTAATCGTTCGGTGGCGGTAAATGCAAAATACGTAGCGCACGTAGAGCAGAGACTTAATCAGCAAAGGGTGGTTATGCAAGGCGGTGAGACGTTCAAAATTACTCATAAATATTTCTATCAGTTCTGGCATGTAGACAGACGATAAATTTCATAACACTGCGCTTTACCGGTTAACAGTATCATACGACCATGGTCCTGCTGGTGGTGGAACTCGCTAATCGTTACACTTAGTGCTTAATTCTTAACAGCAAGGATATAAGGTGCGAGATGTTAGTAAGGCGTTAGTGGGAGCTATATTGGTTTTCGCGGCGTATTATCTTGGGCTTTTCGCCGTAAATGTCATGGCTTTGCCCATTCCTGGCGCGCTGGTGGGGCTTTTGATTCTGCTTGGGATACTTTTTATTTTTCCAAAACTCGAAACACATACTGCACGTTTTGTTACTTTGCCTTTAAAGCATATGTCTTTGCTTTTCGTTCCGGCAGTACTTGCACTATCAATCTATTGGGTTGATATTTATGAGAATTTGCTTGCGATCACCATAGCTATTTTTGTTACCACCTCATTGAGCTTAGGTTTTACCGCCTGGTTTGCCCAAAAGTTGTTTTGTAGCAAGCAGCATAAGGAGGCCCACTCATCACAAGTGGGTAGGGAGCTTGAATGATCAATGCAATAACTCAAGCGTTTAGCGTTAATGGATTAATATGGCTTTGTGTTTCTGTTGTCGGTTACCTTATTGCGCTATGGATTAATAGAAAATGTAACGGCCATCCGATAGCGCACCCAATTGTATTTACCGCTATTTTTGTTTTCTTGAGCCTTTACCTCTCTAACACTAGCGTTGTTGAGTATCAACAAGCCGCTGCTTTGTTACATTGGCTTTTAGGTCCTGTCACCGTTGCACTCGCGTTACCGATTTATCGACAATGGCAAATTTTAAAGCGCTATGGATGGCGGTTAATAATCAGTATCGTCCTTGGTGGAATAGTTGCTCCTATTACCGCTTGGTTCGCGCTGTTTGCGCTAGATGCTCCAGCAGCTCTAAAAATGACTATGTTGGCGAAATCGATCACCACGCCTCTTGCAATGGAAGCGACGGCTCACATAGGTGGAATTCCTGCGATGGCAGCCGTGTTTGTTATAACGACGGGTATAGTGGGGGCTATTGTAGCGACAGGCGTTTTTTCGTTATTCAAAATAGAGGATCGTCAAGCACAAGGTATAGCTTTAGGAACCGTTGCCCATGCGATAGGAACAGCAAAATCCATCCACATGGGGGAAGATGTTGCTGCCATGGCTACCCTTGGGTTGTGCGTAAACGGCATTTTCACAGCCCTAGCGCTACCGCTCGTTTTTAGTTTGTTTGTTTGAATGATCTATGCGGCCTAATATTACTTTAGCCTCCCTGAAACTTACCGCCAAACAAGCGTCAAGTTAATTGTAAAACGCGCTGGCAATATTCCCCAAAAGTGCTATTTCTTAGTGAGGTGTTTCATATCACCATATACAAATTATCTTTTTAAAAAGTTGATATATTAACTCTGCTGTTTATCTCCGAAGAAAAATCAATACTTCAGTTCACAGCGGTTGTGCCGATACAATTGAAATTGCTAGAAAATATCAGCGTTGGCTGGTTGTAAAAGCTAGGTGGTAAAAGAACTTAATGTTTTCAGTACTCGTATGTGATGACTCGTTAGTTGCGCGTAAGCAAGTGGCTAAGTGCCTGCCTCAAGATTGGGATGTGGCTGTTCACTTTGCAAAGAACGGTCAAGATGCTCTGTCTGCACTCGCCGAAGGCAAGGGAGATCTTTTACTCTTAGATTTGAATATGCCAGTTCTCGATGGATATGGCACGTTAGAGGCCATTCAACAGCGCGGGCTTAAAACCAAAGTTATTGTGGTATCTGGAGATATCCAGCCTGAAGCGCATGAAAGAGTTACATCGCTCGGAGCTTTAGACTTTATCCGAAAACCTGTTGAACCAGCCAAACTTGCCGAGGTTCTTGATAAATACAATATTCTTCATGTCGAAGAAGAAGCGCAAGAAGAGGTGACACCGCTTGACCCTGATATTCGCGATTGTTACCAAGAAATAACCAATATTGCCATGGGGCAAGCAGGCGACCACCTCGCCCGAACCATGAATGTTTTTGTAGAACTCCCCATTCCTAACGTAAACCTCATTGAAGTCTCTGAGCTTCACATGATGCTTTCTGACATTGAAAGTCACGAACAAGTCACTGCCGTCTGCCAAGGTTTTTTAGGGCCAGGTGTTAGCGGTGAAGCTCTGTGTATTTTGAGCGATTCAAGCTTTGACGATGTGGCCAAAATTCTCAATGTGGAGGGCGAAGTAGACGACCAATTACAGTTAGAGCTTCTTATGGACGCGGCAAGTATTCTGATTGGAACCTGTTTAACAGGGTTAGCTAACCAAATGGATATTAACTTTAGTCAGGGGCATCCCATTGTGCTTGGTCAGCACCGTGCTATCACTGAAATTATCAGTATGAACCAAATTAAGTGGAAGCGTACTCTAGCGATAGAGCTTAGCTACGGTCTTGAAGGTTACAATGTTCAGTGTGATTTGATCTTATTGTTTACGGAAGAGTCTATGAAAATGATGAATTCCAAGCTCGCCCACTTGTTGGAGGATTTCTGATGAGCCAGCATTTAGATGAGTTACAAGAATTCCATTGGATGATGGACATGTTACAAACGGTAGATGTAGGTATTGTGGTTTTAGATCGCAATTTCACAGTGCAAGTGTGGAATGGCTTTATGGAAAGCCACAGTGGCCTTCTGCCAAGTGAAGTGAGAGACAAAACCTTATTTTCACTGTTTCCCACAATCAAACAAGACTGGTTTATGAAAAAAGCTAAGCCAGTATTCGACTTAAAAACGCGTGCTTTCATGACGTGGGAGCAGCGTCCTTATTTGTTCAAGTTTCCTAATTACCGGCCGATTACAGGGAGTGAGCCGTTCATGTATCAAAATATCACGCTATCTCCACTCACGTCAGCAACGGGTAAGGTAGATTTTATAAGCATGATGATTTACGACATGACGGATGTTGCGGTTGGAAAGAAGCAGCTTGAGGCACTCCAGGTTACGATGTCCGAAGAGCAAGAGGCGCGATTAGTCGCTAATAGCGTGAAACGCACCTACTCATAACCGCTATATGCGAAGCAGCCTTTTTGTCAGGCACTTTGCGATTCTTTCTACATCAAGTTTTTCTAGCACGGCGTCTTAAATACACGCTAAGAGTGCGACTGGAGTATGTATGCAAGCAAGTATGTCCTCATTTTCACGCTATCTCTCACGCAACGTATTGCGCGGGTTAGCCATTCTTGGCGGCGCATTTATTTTAGCTTCCTGTGGTGGAGGCGGAGGCGACGATGGTGGAGCAGGCGGCGGGGGATCGGGCAACGGTAACTTAGTTATAAATGCAGGCCTAGACGCCACTGTTACGGAAGGGGTAACCTATTCGCTGAGTGCTGAGGTGAGTGGCGGCGATGGCACTTACACTTATAACTGGAGTGCGTCTCCTTCGTTAGCCATTACTCATGACGACACGAGTTCTTCAGCAGCAAGTTTTGTAGCGCCGCTGGTGAATAGTGCCACTGAATATACGCTTACTGTTTCCGTTAACGACCAAAGCGGAAATACGGCAAGTGATGTTACTGTAATTACGGTCGCTCCTGTGAATATTGCCCCTGTAGCCAGTATAGACGTTCCTGCATGGGACGGATTGCCCGCCAATACATTTCCTGGCGGTGTCGAAATTGTTTTCGACGGAACAGGAAGCAGTGACGCTGATTCAACGTCAACAACTGGGGAAATAGCTGATTACGTGTGGACTCAAACCAGCGGCACAAATGTGATAACTGGTGTGGAGACTAACCTTTCTACTTTGACTATCGTTACACCCATTGCCAACGATGCACAGCAGCTTACGTTTCAGTTGGAAGTAACAGATAGTGAAGGGGCAACTGATACAGATACCGTTACTGTATCAGTGCAATCGGAAACTGAAACACTGCCAGTCGTTGATGCAGGGTTTTCGCAAGGTCTTTTTAGTGGCGAAGTGGTCATTTTAAATGGCGAGGCTACTACGAGTATTCCCAGTGCTCTACCACTTGCTTACTCTTGGGAGCGCAGTAACAACGTTACGTCCACTAGTGGGGCAAACACAGGAGCCGCAGTTCGCCCAGTAGATGACAGCGATGCGCTATCTACATTTGCTATTGCACCTTCTGTGTCTACCGCAACTGTGGTGGCCTATACGCTTACTGTGACTGACGCCAACGGCAACAGTGTTGAAGACACAATCAATGTACGAGTACGTCCAATGCCCACACCGCTGTTGAACGATACCGGCTTTTTACAACAAGCCACCAATAATGCGTTAACCGAGGCGCAGCAAAATGACTTCCCTGGGCAGGACGGGCAGCGTGGTGCTGATATTATTGAGCAAAATGGCTTAATTGAAAAAGCTGGGCGTGGTAAAGCCGGCTTCGACTTTACCCGGTTAAATGCCAATGGCGACGAACAAGACGCCAGCGCAGATACATGGTCGTGCGTTCGTGACAATGTGACCGGATTGGTGTGGGAAGTGAAAACCGACGACGGGGCATTTCAAGATAAAGACTATACTTACTCTTGGTTCAGCGACGAGGTGAATGGTGGATTTGAAGGTGATGAAACGGGTTCGAATGCGACGTGTTTATTAACTAACTGCAACACCTCTGCTTACGTCGAAGCGGTCAACGCGCAAGGTTTGTGTGGTTTTTACGACTGGCGGCTACCTACTCACCATGAACTCTTTTCGTTAATGCATTTAGGCATTGCCGACGATGTGGCCATTGATGAAGATTACTTCCCTAACACCGGCGCAGTCTCTACTGAGCCCCTATGGTATTGGACCTCAGTGCCAAGTGCTGATGGGGTAAACAGTGATGATGCACAAAATGCATGGGCATTGGATTTCGATTCAGGTGTCGATAACTTTCTTAATAAGTCATCAGCGGCGCGTGTTCGTCTTGTAAGAGCAGGGAGATAGTCATGAGCAATAAAGTCAATAAATCCGCTCAACGCGTACAGAAAAGCACAGTGCTAACTACACTCAAAATGGTTGTGGCCTCGACATTGTTTGCTAGTGCGTCGCTTTCAGCTTTCGCCCAAGAGTGTCTGTCTGATGGACTAGAAACCACGCCAAACGATAATTTCGAAGCAGTGACTACTAGTACTTTGTTGGATACTACCACAGATTTAGTTTGGAGACGTTGTTCCGAAGGACAAACTTGGGATGGCTCGACGTGTAGCGGTGAAGCGGTGAAGTATACGTGGCAGCAGGCGCTACAACTTGCGCAGCAGGCGAGTAACGAAGACCTGCTAGGATGGCGCTTGCCCAACGTTAAAGAGTTGGCCACCTTAACGGAACGCGACTGCGTACGACCGGCGATTAATAGCTCGCTTTTCCCAGCTACGCCTCCGGATGATTTTTGGACTTCTACCCCTTCGGCTGATGATCCAGACAGAGCCTGGGTTGTTGCGTTCTTTAATGCGAGCCACTCGATTAAAGAGAAAGACCGTTTCATTTACGTACGACTGGTGCGCACCTACACCAACGAATAGAGGTAGGAAAAGATCTACACCACTTTGCATTAGTCTTTAGTCTAGTATCTGACACTTAGACTTTTTATCACCAAAGCACGCTCTATAATGCGTGCTTTGTTGTACTAGGCCTGAACGTTAAAGGTGCAGATAAATATCGTTCTCATTCATGACCCGTCTATGTGTTGCGTATATTGATCATCTCGACATGTTCAACCTGATTTTTAGCACGTTAGACTCATGATGGCTTTTTATTTCCCAGTAAGCTAGCCACAATGTTGGTATGAAAATGATATCGAGCCTTAAGGCTGCCCTTTTTACAATTTGTTTATTCGCTGGACTTAGCACATCGGCGCAAGCTGAATATACATGCAATATTGATTTTGCCTACGGTATTGCCGTTAATAATGAGCAACTTCGCGTAATGGATAAAACCCGCACCGTAGTTCAGATTAATAACCAAAACCAGCTGTTTGTAGGTGGACGTTGGCAAACCTTGAATGAGCAAGAACGGCAGTGGCTAGAAGAGTATGCTTCAGGGTTACACTATGTAGTACCAAAAATGATTATTTTGGCCACCGAAGGTGTAGATTTAGCTATTGATACCATTGAGCATGTTTACCTAGGCTTAGTGGGCAGTGATCACGATAGCTATGAGCGTTTGAATGCTGCTATGAAGCGTGTTCAAAACCGCGTGAAAGATAAATTCAGGCATGCCAGTAATCATTATTTTATCGGCCCTGGGTCACTGGAAAGCGTTGATGAATTCGTAGATAGTGAAATTGAAGCACAGCTTGAGGAAGCAATTTCTACCTCAGTAGGCGGTATATTATCGGCGATCAGCGGCATCAACACTGGAAGCGGCG
The DNA here is from genome assembly GCF_902705805.1 of Alteromonas alvinellae. NCBI lineage: Bacteria > Pseudomonadati > Pseudomonadota > Gammaproteobacteria > Alteromonadales > Alteromonadaceae > Alteromonas > Alteromonas alvinellae. The sequence continues at coordinate 27,061 of NZ_CACSIH010000124.1, forward strand.
AGGTTAACCAAGAGAAAGTAGCGGAAATTACTCGTCAGCTTAATAATGTGGGCGAGCATCTGGATGTAGGTGATAAAGCTACGACATTGCGTAAAAAGGCAGAGTGGTTTTGTGAAAAGCTCAAACGCCTAGATGTAGCGGAAGAGAACCTTCGAGCAAGTGTGCCTGCATTCAAGCCTTACAATATCATAACGCGACATGATAAGAGTGAAAACTAGTTGATATAAGTATTACATGTACTGATTCTGGTTAAAGACTGATTAATACAGAAAAGCCTGCGAGAGCAGGCTTTTTTGATCTAGCTTTTTGGTTAACTCAAAACGGCAAGATTATACGAAACACGACAGTAGAGAGTTAAGATATCTACGGCCTTTTGCGGTTACTTGCCAGTGACTATCTGAAATAGACAGCAGCCCTTGGTGATGAGCATCAGACAGTGCGCGTTTAACGTCATCCGTTAACTCAGTACCAGTGAAGTCATTAAAATCACTTATCGGGCAAGGCTCTACTAAACGAAACCTATTCATAAAAAACTCAAACGGCAGGTCGTCTGCACTAACCAGCGTTTGCGTATCTAAATACGGGCGGCTCATTTCCATATAGCCTCTTGGATGCTTCACTTTAACGGTACGGTGAATTGTGCCATTCGTTGCATCGGTAATCTTTCCGTGGGCACCACAGCCAATGCCTAAATAGTCGCCAAAGCGCCAGTAATTAAGGTTATGGCGGCATTGATGCCCTGCTTTAGCGTAGCCTGAAATCTCGTACTGCTGATAGCCCGCCTGCTCTAAAAGGCAGTGGCCTTTCTCCTGTATTTCCCACAGAATGTCGTCGTCAGGTAACTCTGGCGGCTTGGAATAAAAAGGCGTGTTTGGCTCGATAGTAAGCTGATACCACGACAGGTGGTAAGGGTTTAACTCAATACCTTGCTTTAGATCTGCTATGGCATTGTCGACGCTTTGTTCCGGCAATCCATGCATAAGATCTAAATTAAATGTAGGTAGCCCCGCGCTGTGCGCTTGTTTCACTGCATTTTCGGCTTGGCTCTCATCGTGAATACGGCCCAGCACCTTTAAATGTTTCGGCTGAAAGCTTTGAATACCCACCGATATTCGGTTTACGCCTGCCTGATAAAAGCCCGTAAACTTACCTGCCTCAACGGTACCTGGATTGGCTTCCATGGTTATTTCAGCAGTGTCGCTCAAGTTAACCCGCTGTTTAACACCGTTTAAGATGTCAGCCATGGCCTCGCTTGAAAACAAACTGGGCGTGCCACCGCCTATAAAGATTGTCTCGACGGGGCGGTCGCCAATGCGTTTGGCATCAATGGCTAAATCGTCCAGCAGGTGCGCCACATATTCTTTCTCGGGTAAATCAGACTTAAGCCCGTGAGAGTTAAAATCACAGTACGGACACTTTTGAACACACCAAGGAATGTGGATATAAAGGCTAAGCGGTGGATTACGCAAAAGTCGCTCTCATATTATCAAGCAAAATCGCTAGGGCGTTGCCGCGATGGCTAATACGGTTCTTTTCGGCTTTCTCCAATTCTGCCGCAGTACAGCCATGAGTTGGCACGTGAAAAACTGGGTCGTAACCAAAACCGTCGTTACCAGAGCGAGCAGTTAAGATTTCGCCTTGCCACTTGCCTTGACTAACTAATGGTACTGGGTCGTCAGCATGGCGCATAAATACTAGAGTACAGAAGAAATGCGCTTTACGCTGGGTTTCGCCATTAAGGGCAGCTAATAGCTTGTCGATATTGGTATCGTCAGTTGCATCAGCGCCAGCATAGCGGGCTGAATAAATACCGGGTGCACCGCCAAGAGCGTCGACTACTAAGCCTGAGTCGTCAGCAATAGCAGGAAGGCCTGTTATTTGTGCCGCATGACGCGCTTTAATAATGGCATTTTCAACGAATGTTGTGCCTGTTTCAGGCACATCAGATACACCTAATTCTTTTTGCGCCACAACGTCTACGCCGTAATCTGCAAATAAGGATGCAAACTCTCGCACCTTGCCTTGATTACCTGTGGCTAGAACAATTTTTTCTGGAAATTTCATTGTGCCAGACTCCTCGTTTTTTCTTTGCTCCTGAAATAAGCTCGAACACATTTATCAGGTTACTTTAGGTTATTCAGGACGAAGGTTGGGAGTGGTTTGAGCAAACCCTCTGCCGCAGGGATGCGGCAGCGGAGCGCACATGGATGTGTTTACCGCGTGTTTGCGAAAGCCACTCCCAACCTTTGGCCATCGCATCGCTCAGCTTCTACGTGCTCGAGTTTTACTTTTTCTTCTTAGGCTTAGCTTTTGCCTTGGCTTTGTCTTTGGCCTTTACTTTTTTCTTTTTCGGGCCAATTTTAGGTGTTTTGTTTTTAGGGCGTAGCTCGTCAATGACGCGGGCTTTCAGTGGCTCGCCCATGTAACGTGCGGTTTTGGCCACCATGTCAAAATCGTGGGCTTCTACCAATGATATTGCAGTACCCTTGGCACCAGCACGACCGGTTCTGCCAATGCGGTGTACGTATATGTCAGCTTTGCGCGGCATGTCGAAGTTAATAACGTGGCTTACATTAGGTACGTCGATACCACGAGCTGCAACGTCAGTTGCCAATAAGATTGGTACCTCACCACTTTTAAAGCGAGCCATGGCTGCATTACGCTTGTCTTGTGGCATTTCGCCCTGTAGCCAACACACTGGAATGTCTTTAGACGCTAAGAAATCTTTTAGCATCTGTAAGCGGTCGCGAGTTTTGACAAAAACAACAGCAGATGTAGTCGTCTCTTGCTTTAAGATATTTACCAGCAGGGCTTGCTTGTGATTCATGTCATCAGCAAGATGATACCACTGATGAATTTTGTTCTTTTCTTTGCGCGATGGGTTCGCTTCAACCACTTCAGGGTTGTTAAGAATGTCGTGGGCGAAGGTTTTAACCCCTTTACCTTCTAACGTGGCTGAGAACAGTAGGTTTTGCTTGCGCCAGCGCGCTTCGGCAGCAATTTGGTTAACTACCGTTGAGAAACCCATGTCTAACATGCGGTCAGCTTCATCAAGAATTAAACACTCGATATCTCGGCAATCTGCGGCTTCTTTTTCGATATGCTCAAGCAAGCGACCTGGTGTAGCCACAAGAATATCGAGATTCTTGCTTAAGGTTTCTTTATCGGTGCCGTAGTTAATACCGCCGGTTATTACGCCGCACACAATTTGTGTGTGCTTTGTTATGGCTAGGGCTTGTTCGTAAACCTGTAGCGCTAACTCGCGGGTAGGTGTTAGGATCAAAATGCGTGTAGCACCAGGCTGTCTGCGCGGATAATCAAGTAAAAACTGGCATGCAGGCAATAAGAAAGCGGCAGTTTTACCGGTACCTGTTGGTGCAGAAGCCAAGATATCTCGTCCATCTAACGCATGCGGGATAACCAGTTCTTGAATGCTAGTTGGAGTTTCAAACCCCATATCGGCGACTGCGTGACACAGTGCTTCGTCTAATTCGAGTTCTTCGAAAGTCATAGTATAAAAAACGCTCTAAATGAATGGGGCGTATTGTAGCATTGCTATACCAAAACATAGAGAAAAAGTGGCGTTAAATTCTCATTGCGTAGACAAAATGTATTCTGATCATGAACACTTTGCATTAGTAACAACTAAGGCAAGGTAGCTATTCACTCAGCGAAGTGATAGCGGCAAGCTTGGCTTGGGTTAGTGCGTCTTTTATTTCGGGGCCTTTAACGCCCGTGGCAATGATATCTTGCACGTTCACTTGGTTGGCGGCGGCTAATGCATTTTCAATGCGCTTTTGTTGGTGTTGCCAATCTACGCCCTTGTTTTGCGCATAAGGCGCAAAAGCGCTGAGCAATAGTGTAAAGCGTTCTACTCTTCGCCATGCATCACAGCCATTGAATAAGGCGAGTAAGTCGGCGGGCGAGCTCTGCGTGTTTAATAGAAAATCTTTAAACTTACAGGCAAGGCTGACGATTTCACTAACTTGGTTTTGCACTTTGAGCCGACTGCATAACTGTTTCGCTTCTTCCTCATTAAGGTGAGTGAGCAGGGCAGTAAACCTTGTTATCAGTCTAGCGGTTTCTGAACCCGTGTCTTTGATAACGCTCTCGTTTTCAACCTTTTCTAGGTCTACCGCGGTTTTTAACGTTGCTAAAGCAGTATCTACACTACTTTCAAGTTCAGCAAACCAATCACTAAGGCCATGGGCCTCGTTTAATACGCAGAAAAAAACATGGGGTGTTTTCTCTAAAAGACTGCGCTTTGTTTCTTGCCATACGCGCTCTGCGCTTAGCGTGCTTAATTCGCCGCTTTGCGCCATATTCTGCATAAGTGCCATAGTTTCACTGGCAATGTTAAAGCCCAAATAAGCATAGCGGGTAGCAAAGCGTGCCACGCGAAATACCCGAAGCGGGTCTTCACTAAAAGCTTCTGATACGTGGCGAAGTATGCGGTTTTCTAAATCTTTTTTACCACCATAAGGGTCGATAAGGTTTCCAAGGTTATCTTGGGCTATTGCATTAACGGTAAGATCTCGGCGCAGTAAGTCTTCTTCCAGAGTTACGGTACTTGAAGCGTCACAAACAAAGCCCGTGTAGCCTTTTCCTGATTTACGTTCAGTGCGAGCTAGCGCATATTCTTCCTGTGTTTTTGGGTGTAAAAAAACAGGGAAGTCTTTGCCTACTTGGGTATAACCCTGGCTAAGCATTTCTTGCGGTGTGGCGCCCACCACGACATAGTCGCGTTCTACAACTTTTCTGTTCAACAGTGCGTCACGTACTGCGCCACCAACGAGATATACTTGCATGCTCTTCCAACGATTTTTTAGTCAGTAATACTTTTTTAGATTGGGAATGCATCGACTTTTGACGTGTAATGAAAATCAACCTTCCCAAGGTAACAGAGGCGCAGTATAGCAATGTTACAAATAAAATTCGTCGCCACATCGTTATGCGCTTTCACTTCAAGGTTGCGTCTGGTAGTTTAATCGTCGTTAAAAATTAAAACAGATAGGCGCTTCAGCAACCATGTATTTGAACTACTTCGGGTTAAATGACAATCCTTTTTCGATTGCGCCTAACCCCGATTATTTGTATATGAGCCCAAGGCACAAAGAGGCTTTGGCCCATTTGACCTTCGGCCTTAGGGAAAGCGGTGGCTTTGTGATGCTTACCGGAGAAGTGGGCACTGGGAAAACTACAGTTTCAAGAAAATTGTTGCAGCAGTTACCAGACAATACTCAGGTAGCTATGATATTAAACCCTACCTTATCTGCCCTTGAGCTATTAGCTACGGTTTGTGATGAACTAGGCTTACCCTATACACCAGAGAAAGCCAGCCTTAAGTATTTTACTGATTTAATTTTGTCTAAGCTGGCCGAAAATCACCAAGCAGGCATTAACACGGTGCTTATGGTAGATGAAGCACAGCATCTACTGCCTGAAGTATTAGAACAACTTCGTTTATTGACCAACCTTGAAACAAACCGTGAAAAGCTGTTAAAGGTCGTACTGATTGGTCAGCCTGAATTACAGCAGCTGTTAAAGCGCAACGAGTTACGCCAGCTTGCCCAGCGTATTACTGCTAGGTATCACTTGCTGCCCTTAACTGCGCCCGAGGTAAGCGCCTATATTGCTCATCGCTTGAGCGTAGCCGAAGGTGATATCAGTATTTTTAGTAAGTCTACATTGCGCGCGGTGCATCAAATTACAGGTGGAATTCCAAGGGTAATTAATTTGCTGTGCGACCGGGCGTTAACCTTATCTTTTACTAAGCAGCATGCGGTTGTGCAAAAGCCTATATTCTTGGCCGCGGCAGAGCAAATTCTAGGTGAAGATGTTGTCAGTCAGCGCGTGCAAAGCCAGCGTAAATGGTACTTGGCATCGGCGTTTGTTTTGGCCATTCTTTTCGGCTACGGGTTAGGGAGTTTGTATGTCTAATATCGTTGCCATTGAAGAACTAACGCCCGGTATGGTGATAGTTCAAATAACTAAGCAGCACGGGCCGGTTAAAATTAGAAAGTCGGGCTTAGTGACCAGCGACGCCATGGTGCAGGGCTTGGCTGAAATGGGTGTGCAAGAGGTTGAAATAGACCCTGAGCAAACCGTGGAAATAGCACCCGCGACTACACATCACAGAACGCAAACCCAAGCTTTGCTTCGCGGCGAGCATGATACAAGCGCCACGTTTGATAGATCGCTCAATGAGCAGTTTAATCGAAGCTTGTTTTTACCCACAGTAGAAGGGCTTCCGTCAGCATGGAAGCTTTACACCAAGCAAGTAGCGCTTTTTGCCGTCGTTATTCTTGGCGGTTTATGCATTGGCTTTTCCGCCGCTACGGCAAAACGCTGGTGGCCAATGCTAACTGCACCCGCTGCTGTACCGGTGGCAGACTCTGAAAGCTCAGTTTCACAGGTTGAAGCAAGCGGAGGCGCTTCAGCGCTTACGACCACGCAAAGTAGTAATGAAGCACCAGGCACTTCAAGCAACAAAGGTGAACAGGTATCTTCTAACATCCAGGGAAGTGGGCAAAGCGCAGGTTTAAACGAGACTGCTAACACAGCGGTAAATGCCAACGTTAGTAACGGCGGTGCAGCTCAGCAAGGCACGCAAGCGAACGCTATGGTAAATAACCAGTCTGTTGGCAACTTAGCTGCAACGCAAAATACTGATTTAGGTGCAGTTCCAAATACAAACCCAAACACAACAGGTACTCAGAGTCGCAACAATAACGACGTCTCCCAACGCTCTGGCGCCGAGCCAAGTAGTGGATATGAGCGTAGCTCTTCAACAGATTCAAGACAAACTGAGACTTCAGGGAATTATGAAGGGAAAGTATTAAATGAAGCTACGTCTCAATCTGACGTATCCGTGTCACCAGAGCTCATGGCGCGTTTTAATGCTGCCGTTGAAGCGCTAGACTCAAAGGCACAAGATAATACACCCGCTGAAGAGCAAACAAGGGTGACGGTTAAAGACGAACTACCCCGTGTAGATCAGCTACCCGTTCGCTTGTTAACACGACTTCCTACCATGAACTTTAGCGCGCATATGTATGCGTCTCGTCCTGCCGATAGATGGGTGAGAGTCAATGGCCGTCAAATAGGTGAGGGCGACTGGATTGCTGATAGAGTGCAAATCGTAAATATTGAAGCGCAGCGCGTAGTACTTTCTTTTGAAGATGAGCTCTTTACTATGGCGGCACTGACTGACTGGTAATAGCTATGAATAGAGGCTAACGGGCGCAATGACGAAATGTGGCCACGTTAATTTAGTCACGGTATGTGTCGTCCTAATATAAGTTGACAGTTATTAGGCCAGCTCTCGAAGCTGGCCTTTTCTATTATGCACTGCGTTAGGCGTTTCCATATCTAATGCTAAGTGCGGTCTCATTTCATTGTAAATATTGATTGATTCGGTAACGAGTATTTTCAACTCTTCGATTGTTTTACATCGATAGAGTAAGAACTCTTGTTTGAGTATGCCATTGATTCTTTCTGCCAATGCGTTTTGGTAACAATCGTACCCATCTGTCATTGAGGGGTGAATACCATATGCTGTTAATTCCTTCTGATAAATAGCTAAGCAGTACTGCAGCCCCCTATCAGAGTGGTGTACAGCGTTGCCTTTATACCGGTTATCTTTAACGGCCATTTTTAGTGCTTTCACTACGTTCTCAGCTTTCATGTCTGAACTTAAGTGATGGCCAACAATTTTCCGGGAACTAGAGTCAGTCACCAGCGATAGATAATGCACGCCTTGGTCAGATTCAAGGTAAGTAATATCGCTAACCAAGACATGTTCAGCATTATGGAGCCCTTCTTCCTTAAGTAAATTTGGATGCTTTTTCATCCAATGTTTACTGAACGTGGTTTTGATATAGCTTTTTCTCGGCTTAACGAGTAGCCCCTCACTTTTTAAGTAAGTGAAAAAGCCGTCTCGGCCTAACTTAATGCTGTGCTCAATCAGTTTCGGTTTTATTAATTTGTAGAGCTTGCGCGTCCCTATTTGCGGCATATACTTGCGCCAATAAAGTACCCAATCTTTAATTATCGATAGCTCTGCTCTTCTACATTCCATGCGAGAAACAGCTTGGTAAACCGACTGTCTCGATATTCCCACAACCCGGCATGCTGCGGCCAAATTTATTTCTTTTCTTTTTTTGGCTTGCCAGACGTACCGGATAAGTACTTTTTTCTGAGACCCGCTCCATACTCGTTATCCATAATATCTACCATTCCATTAAGGATTTTATTACGAAGCTTTTCGTCAGCTAATTCTCTCTCGAGGCGTTTTATTTTTTCGGCTGGTGTTTCTTTTGAACTTGGCATAAGTGGATGCTGAAATGGTTTCGACCAGTCGAGTCTACCATGCTTTCTGAGCCAAACTAATACCGTCGACCTTCCTTGTATTCCGAAGTGAGCTTGTGCCTGTTTATAAGTGAATTCGCCTTTTTCTACACGCTCAACTACACCCAATTTAAAAGCCAAGGTGTAATCACGCTGTGTGCGCTTAGGTCTTTGATTACTTGAAGTTGTCATAAAGAAGTCCTCTTTATGTCAACGTATTTTAGGACGGGACAGTAAAATGAAAAAGGCCCTTTAAAATGAAGGGCCTTTTTAATGATGGCAAAACCTACGCTGGCATCTGATTTATGAAAACGTCTTTGAAGAATTTAGGTAAGTTCAAACTAAACTCTTCGGGGCGAACGCCTGACACAATCTCATCGTCGTACTGACTTAAATCAACGCGCTTAACTTCGTTGAAATGCTGCGACGTAACGCTGTAAAAGGTCATAACGTGAGGGCTTACGGGGTCTTTAGGGTTGATTTTGCTAACAATACCTAATTTACCGCTCTTTAACCTCACCAAAGAGCCAACAGGGTGCACGCCAATACACTGGATAAATTGTTTTACCAATTCCTGGTCTAAGTTCTCTGTCGCAGTTAGTCGCTTTAGCGCCTGAGTAGGCGTGATACTGTTTTTGTGAGCACGGTTAGATGTCATGGCATCGTATGCGTCCACAATGGCAGCAATACGCGCGAACTCTGAGATTTCGTCACCAACCAATCCTCTCGGGTAGCCGCTTCCATCAACGCGCTCGTGGTGCTCTTCAATGATGCGTAGCGATAGGTCAGAAATATCGCCACACTGTTCAACTAGGTCTGCACCAATTTCAACGTGGGTTTTCATCACTTCCCAATCATCACTGGAAAATTCGCCTGTGTTATTGCGAATTTCGTCTGGCAGGGAAGACATCCCGATATCCATCAACAGGGCACCTAAACTCACTTGCTCTGTGGTATCTCTGTCATAGCCAAGAAACTCACAGAAAATACCGCTTAGTACACTGCAATTAATACTGTGCTCAAGAAGATACTGGTCGGTATCTTTAATCATAGTCAGGCAGCTTAGCGCATCTTTATTGTCAAATACACTTTCGATGAGGCTGTGAGACAGCGACTCCATCGGCGATAAATCTTTTACCGCCCCGTCTTTTAGCGACTTTAAAAAGCTACTTTGAATGGCAATTGCGCTGCTGTAGAGCTCGTTGGCTTCGTTAATTGAATCACGACCCACTGGCCTAACAACCGGTTTAGTCACTTCAGGCTCTTTTTCTTTATCTGGCTCGGGTGGCACAGCTGGCTCGGGCAGCTTGGACTTCGCAAGATCTACTTCGACGCTTAAAATACCTTTCGATTTTAGACTATCGATAATGGCTTGGGTTTTCACAATGCCTTTAGAACGCATTTTAAGTGAACCTGTTTGTTCAAGTACTTGATTGACGTACATTCCGGGCTGCAAATCATCAATGGGTACCTGTTCTAGCATTATCTCTCCTGTAAGGCACAACGTTGCCATTGTCTGTTACTACAATAGGGATGAATAGTACGATATTCCAGTGAAAAAAGTGAGGAGTTTATTAACCTTTAGTATAGCTAGGGCCTGTTGACCTTTGTTGTACATTTTTGCAGCGGTCTGTGTGCCATCTAGACAAGGC